>JAKSQD010000119.1 GCA_024404315.1 Oscillospiraceae bacterium | reverse complement strand
TTGGAAGCAAAATTACTGCGCAATCCGCACATCCCTATTATGCGGTATTGCCTTATGATTTAAGGGAAAGCGGGAATCATCCCACAAGCTTCAGCTTCAATTCGGCCTTGAAGAGGTCGCCATCGGTGCGGATGTTAAACTCAGCGCCTTGGAGGTTGGCGAGGCTCTGCGCAATGGAGAGCCCCAGACCGCTTCCCTCATTGGTGCGGCTGCTGTCGCCCCGGACAAAACGTTCCATCAGCTCCTCGGTGGGGATGTTGAGCGGCTCGGCGGAGATGTTTTTCAGCGAGAGGAGGGCAAAGCCGTCCCGTTCCTCCACCGTGGCGTAAATGCGGGTGTGGGGCATGGCGTATTTGGCGCAGTTGTTGAGGAGGTTATCCAGAATGCGCCACAGGTGGCGGCCATCGGCGCTGATATAGACCGGCTGGGGCGGAATGGTGGTGACGACGGAGAGATGAGACTTTTCCAAGCGCTCCTCATACTCCCCCACCGCCTGGCGCAGCAGCTGCCCGGCATCCAGCCGTTCACAGGACACATTCAGCACGCCCGTGGCGGCTTTGCTGGCTTCTACCAGGTCTTCGGTCAGGGTCTTGAGGCGCTGGCTCTTTTGATCCAGCACGGCGATGTAGCCCTTGGCGGTTTCGTCCTGAATGTCCCGCTTTTTCAGCAAATCCACATAGTTGATGATGCTGGTGAGGGGGGTTTTCAGGTCGTGGGAGACGTTGGTAATCAGCTCGGTGCGGAAGCGCTCGCTCTTGAGCTGTTCTTCTACGGCCTTGTTCATGCCAATGGAAATGGCGTTGAGGTTCTCAATGTGCCGCTTCATGTCCCAGGAAATATGCTGTAGGGAGGTTTGGTGGAGCAGGTCGCCCTCCGCCAGGCGCTTGGCAGCATCGGTTGCCCGCTTCCAGCCGTAGAGCCACCAGCACAGGGCGACAAAGCCGCCGCCAATCAGTCCGCAGGCCAGGAGGAAGTAGAAACCGTCATAGCAGGCTTCCACGGTCAAAGCGCCGAGCAGGAGATGGAACGCCAGGTAGAGCACAGGAATGACCCAGAACGCCCGCACGCCACGGGACACAACGATCAGCAGAGCGCCGAAGCTGTGGCCGCACCAGCAGAGAAAGCGTTTTATCAAGCGGAACACACCGGAGAGGAAGCGGTTTGTCAAGCGGAACACGCCGGAAAGAAGCAGACGATGGAGGAAGCAATGGTTTTTCACCTGGGCGGATAGGGTGGTGAAGAAGGGCAGCGCCACCAGCTCCGCCAGAACAGCGGTGAGGAAGATGATTTCCATCAGAACCACAGGCTGTCCCATGATTTGCTCCCACACGCTGGTGGTTCCAGACGAGGCGAACAGGCGGTTCCAATCCGCCGCCACATAGTCAAAGTACTGGGAAGCGATGGTAGCGCCCAGGAAGACAATGCCTGCGGCGGCACCACCTGCGACGCAGAGCACAACGTCGCCGGGGAGCTTGTGGACAGGGGAGAGATAGGCTCCTTCTACCCCGGCCTTGTGTCCCACCGCCCAGAGCAGCAGACCGAAGAACAGCAGGCACAGCAGAGCGAAAACCGACACCAAGCCGATGTACCACGGCAGATGATTTTGGAAGTTGGTGGAGTTCCAGTAAAGTTGATGGAACTCGTCGTCAATACCGTTCACGTCCATGGCGGCATCCTGAATGCCCCATTCCACCACGGCGACCAGGGGATGACAGTTATTCTCGGGGGGAATTGGTTCTGGTGCAGTTTCCTCTGCTGGAGCTTCGTCCTCGGTGAAAGGCTCCTGATCCTGGGGCACAGATGCAATCGCTGCTGCTATTTCCTGCTTGGCTTCCTCATACAGTTTGAGCTCATCCTGGTACTCCTCGTAGCTTTGGCGGTTATAGTACTTGCCGTTGTCCAGAATGCAGTGCTGATTGAGGTAGTCCTCCAGCGTGCTGTCATCGGCGCTGAAGGGGCGGAGGTAGAAGTTGGGGTCAAGGATGTTCTCCTGCTCCGTTTGGAGAATGCCGGAGAAATAGCGGTGGGAGCAGACCTTTGAGAGATCCTCAGAGCCGGAAAGGTTGCTGTAGAGCACTTTTCCGTCGAGGTCGAGGATGCGGTAACGGAAATTGGTGTTTTCGCTGCGCAGATGCTGCATGGCCTTTTGGTAGTCGTACTTCTCGGCGGAGGTGGGGGGTTCGCCCTGCGCCGTCTTCTGGTCGTATTGGTACTGAACCACCGTTTCGCCCACATAGATGCTGCTCATATAGGTGGAGGCGAGGAGGTCGTTTCCGTAAAGCTCCCGGTAATAGGGGGTGTCGATGACGTTGCTGTTAAGGATCTCTAACACCGCTGTAACGGTCACAATGACGCTTGCTCCAAAGAACAAACAGCTCAGAAAAACGCAGATTGCCTTGAACAAGGCCGAAGTTTGTG
>JAKSQD010000118.1 GCA_024404315.1 Oscillospiraceae bacterium | reverse complement strand
CTCTTTTGGAGGCGACCACCCCAGTCAAACTGCCCGCCAAGCGGTGTCCTCGAACATCCGAGTTAGCGCCCAGACAGCGGAAGGGCCGTATTTCAACAGCGGCTCCACGAGGACTGGCGTCCCCGATTCACAGCCTCCGGCCTATCCTACACATCCGATGCCCGGGCGCAGCACTAAGCTGCAGTAAAGGTTCACGGGGTCTTTTCGTCCCATCGCGGGTAATCGGCATCATCACCGATACTACAATTTCACTGGGCTCGTGGTTGAGACAGCGTCCGGATCATTACACCATTCGTGCAGGTCGGAACTTACCCGACAAGGAATTTCGCTACCTTAGGACCGTTATAGTTACGGCCGCCGTTTACTGGGGCTTCAATTCAATGCTTCTCTCGCGATGACATCTCCTCTTAACCTTCCAGCACCGGGCAGGTGTCAGACTGTATACATAGCCTCTATGCTTGGCACAGTCCTGTGTTTTTGGTAAACAGTTGCCTGGACCTATTCTCTGCGCCTCCCCCGGAGGGGAGGACCCTTTATCCCGAAGTTACAGGGTCAGTTTGCCTAGTTCCTTAACCACGAATCACCCAAGCGCCTTGGTATATTCTACCCGGCCACGTGTGTCCGTTTAGAGTACGGATGCCCATATGGTTAAGCTTAGCGGATTTTCTCGGCGGCATGGTTACCCTCATATCTCATCGGGCCGAAGCCCTCTGAGTACTCTCAGGTTCGGATCTTCCGGTGGATTTGCCTGCCGGAATCGACTCCTACGCCCTTCAACCCCCTATTCCGTCAGGGGGCAGAGGTGTCACTCCCGCGTCACCGCGTCGCCCATATGGCCAGTAACGGAATTTTGACCGTTTCTCCCATCGGCTTCGGCGTTCGCCTTATCCTTAGGCTCCGACTTACCCCGGGCCGATTGACGTCGCCCGGGAACCCTTGGCCTTACGGCGAGGGGGAATCTCACCCCCTTTATCGTTACTTATGCCTACATCTGCTTTTCCAGACGCTCCACTGCGGCTCGCGCCTTCAGCTTCCGCGCCGACTGGAATGCTCCCCTACCGATACTATGTATCCCGCGGCTTCGGCGCCCAGCTTGATACCCGATTATTATCCATGCCTGATCCCTCGACTAGTGAGCTGTTACGCACTCTTTGAATGAATGGCTGCTTCCAAGCCAACATCCTAGCTGTCATGGGGGAAGGACTTCGTTAGCCTAACTTAGCTGTGACTCCGGGACTTTAGCCGGCGGTCAGGATTCTTCTCCTCTCGGGAACGGACGTTAGCACCCGCCCCCTTTCTCCAGGGCTTGGCCCGCGCGCATTCGGAGTTCGACAGGACTTGACAGGCGGTGAAGCCCTCGCATCCAACCGGTCGCTCTACCTCACGCGGGGAACGCCCCAGGCAGCACCTAAATGCTTTTCGGGGAGTACGAGCTATCTCCGAGTTTGATTGGTCTTTCGCTCCTACCCACAGCTCATCCGGAAGCTTTTCAACGCTTATCGGTTCGGTCCTCCATCCCGTGTTACCGGGACTTCAACCTGGCCATGGGTAGATCACTCGGTTTCGCGTCTGCCGCCGATGACTCGACGCCCTATTCAGACTCGCTTTCGCTTCGGCTGCGCGCATCGTTGCGCTTAACCTCGCCAGCGACGGCAACTCGTAGGTTCATTATGCAAAAGGCACGCCATCACGGGACAAGGCCCGCTCTGACCGCTTGTAGGCGCACGGTTTCAGGGACTCTTTCACTCCCCTGCTAGGGGTGCTTTTCACCTTTCCCTCACGGTACTGGTTCACTATCGGTCTCCGGAGAGTATTTAGCCTTGGCGGATGGGCCCGCCGGATTCACACGGGGTTCCACGTGCCCCGCGCTACTCAGGATGCTGCCAGGCTTCTGTCGGCTTCGCGTACCGGACTTTCACCGTCTGCGGTGTGACTTTCCAGACACTTCCGCTCGCCTATGTCTTGCCATTCTGCAGTCCTACAACCCCGAAGCGGCCGGAACCGCTGCGGTTTGGGCTTCTCCCCGGTCGCTCGCCACTACTGGGGGAATCACATTTTGTTTTCTCTTCCTGCAGGTACTAAGATGTTTCAGTTCCCTGCGTTCGCCTCACAGCAACAGCTGTGATAGCCGGCCGTCAGCCGGCTGGGTTGCCCCATTCAGGAATCCGCGGATCAACGGTCGCTTGCACCTCCCCGCGGCTTTTCGCAGCTTGCCGCGCCTTTCATCGCCTTCCAGAGCCAAGGCATCCACCTATGCGCCCTTATTTGCTTTCGCCTCCCAGCGCAATTCATTGCGCGGGGCATATAGCTTGGAAATTGCTCTGCGCCGCATATCGTCGGATATGCGCGCTTATCTCTGCTGAGAATCTACTTCTCTTTCTCTTCTGTTCCACAATGTCAATGAACGACAGAGGCGTGAAGCCTCAGGGTGGAGAATAACGGATTCGAACCGTTGACCCCCTGCGTGCAAAGCAGGTGCTCTAGCCAGCTGAGCTAATCCCCCGTGCTGAGAACCATGGGCTGTAGTCCCTGGCAGACTTGAACTGCCGACCTCCACATTATCAGTGTGGCGCTCT
>JAKSQD010000117.1 GCA_024404315.1 Oscillospiraceae bacterium | reverse complement strand
GTGTGGAGTGGGGGAAAATCCAGAGATTACTTCAAAGGATTACCTATCACTATTGGGCGTTTACACAAAAATGACCAATGTGGCAGGTATCGGCACACAGGAAAGCTCTGATAGAGCCAACGATATGTACATGAAATGCCGCTATATGGACGAAATTACTGACCGAAAGGGCGTAGTTTTTGCTACTGGTACGCCTATTTCGAACTCCATGTCGGAGCTGTACACCGTCTGCAAGTATCTGGCTTATGACCGCTTGCAGCAGGACGGACTTCTGAGCTTTGACGCATGGGCGGGTCAGTACGGTCAGACCGTCTCCACGATGGAGCTTGCCCCGGAGGGAACGGGCTACCGAAGCCGTACCCGTTTTGCCAAGTTCGTGAATTTGCCGGAGCTTATGTCCATGTATCACGACTTCGCTGATGTAAAGCTGGCTGACGACCTCAACCTCAATGTCCCCGAAGCCATCTATGAAACCATCGTGGCGGAACGCTCCCCCGAACAGGCAATTATGATGCAGGAGCTTTCTCAACGAGCCTCCGCTATCAGGTCGGGCGTTGACCCCAGCGTTGACAATATGCTCAAGGTGTCCAACGATGGACGGAAGCTGGGACTTGACCAGCGTCTCATTGACCCGACGCTGCCAGACCACGAATACAGCAAGGTCAATCTCTGCGTGAAAAAGGTATATGAGATTTGGGATGAAAGTCGTGAGGAAAGGGCTGCACAGATGGTATTCTGCGACAGCTCCACCCCCAATCCCGACAAATTCAACGTGTATGACGATATGAAGGTAAAACTGATTGCCGCCGGAGTGCCACAGGACGAAATTGCCTTTATCCATGACGCAAAGACCAAGGAAGCGAAGCAGCAGCTCTTTACAAAGGTGCGAAACGGTGAGGTACGCATCCTGTTCGGTTCTACCAGTAAAATGGGAGCCGGAACCAACGCCCAAGACAGGCTGCTTGCTCTCCATAACCTTGACTGTCCGTGGGTGCCGTCGAGCCTTGAACAGCGGGCAGGACGCATTATTCGACAGGGAAATCGTTATAAACAGGTTAAACTGTTTAATTATGTGACCAATGGCAGCTTTGATTCGTACCTCTGGCAGACTGTGGAGAACAAGCAGAAATTCATTGGTCAGGTTATGTCGGGGAAAACCCCTGTTCGTAGCTGTGAGGATGTGGACGAGGTAGCCCTGTCCTATGCCGAGGTCAAGGCACTTTGTATCGGAAATCCCTTGATTAAGGTCAGAGCGGAGCTTGATACAGACTTGACCCGTCTGAAAATGCTGAAATCCACATGGCAGCGGGAGCAGTACCGCTTGTCCGACCAAGTTTCTAAAATCCTTCCGGCAAGCATCAGCTCTACGAAAGCGTTGATTGAACGGCTCACGCCCGATGCAGCACAGGCAGAGCAGACCAAGGAAGCAGGATATGAGAGCTTTACCATCCTCGGAAAAACCTATATAGAGCAGAAGAACACCGAAGCGGCATTGCTGACCATTGTTGGAGATATGCCCTTTGATACGCCCAAATATGTGGGTGAATGGCGTGGCTTCCGTATATCGGCAATCCGAGTGCAGGAGGGCTTTGAGGATTTGACCAACATCATCATTCGTGGCAAGGAAACCTATACGGTCAAGGTCACAAGTCAGGCAAATCTCAGCAAGATTCGTAAGACCCTTGACGGGATTCCCAAGCGGCTGGAACAGGCAAAGGGAAACCTTGTGTCCTTGATTGGGGAACTGAAAACCGCCAAAGAGACGCTGGAACAGCCGTGGGCGTATGAGGAGGAGTTTCAGGAGAAAACGGCAAGGCTGATTGAGGTGGATGCCGAGCTGGCGGAGAACGCCGACAAGGAGCCGCCGATGGAGCAGAAGGTGATCGTGATGCCGAACGGTCAGGAGCAGCCCGTTGATACGGCAGAGCTTCCCAGCTTTAACGAGCTGTTGGAGGAGGGACAGCGGCTTGCCGCCGAGTTGAACCAAAGGGCAGAAGCGAAGCAGCAGTCCCCGACCCTTGAATAACTGAAAAGACAGGTGGGATGGAGCAGTCTGTTCCACCTGTTGAGAAAACGCCACACAGAAAATTTTCAAAACCTCTTGCAAGCAGGGGAAAATTGTGGTAATGTTATAATAGGGAATTTATGCACCATTTTAGCACATAAGAACGGAGGTTCACTATGGAACAGATGAAAAGCACCCCTATGATTCAGATCATCGAAGAAGAAACCGCTCCCCTCGGACGGTACGGACACATGAGGGACGAGTATCTGCGGACGCACGATAACCTCAACCGCACCATGATGGTGATTCACGGGGAACTGGAGCAGCACCTTCAGGACGTTGACCAGCGGGCATGGGAGCGGATGGACAGCCTCATGGAGAGCATGACCGCCCACAATCCCCCGCCCGACAAGGAAAAGGACTACCTCGGTCACGTTGCCCATCTGAATATGCTGCAAGCGATGGCAGAGGAGATCGTCGTCGAAGAACTGATTGCTGTGTAAGCTATGGAGGGAAACACTATGGAAGAAAAGGTCACTATGAACGCTGAGACTATGGCAGCACAGCCGGAGAACGTGCCGGAGAAGCAGCCGCAGGCAGAAAAGCCCAGCATCCTTGCCTATGTCATTGCGTGGGCTGTGCTGATTGCCCTCGCCGCCCTCGTCATTTGGGTGGTGGTCAGCATCATCCGCAAGATCATTATGTGGTTCTGGATTATCGTGGCGGGAGTGATTGCACTGATTATCGCTCCCCTCGTCCTGCCCTTCCTGTGGGTGGGAGG
>JAKSQD010000116.1 GCA_024404315.1 Oscillospiraceae bacterium | reverse complement strand
ATCAGCACGGCGAGGTTTTCGTCACCGATGACGGTGCGGAAACCGACCTTGACCTTGGCCATTACGAGCGCTTTGTTGACGAAAGCCTCAGCGGCAAATCCTCTGTTTCCGCAGGCCGGATATTCTGGAATGTGCTCAACCGCGAGCGTCAGGGCGGCTACCTCGGCGGCACGGTGCAGATTATTCCGCACATTACCGATGAAATCAAATCCGCCATATACTCAATGGAAAGCGAGGACATTGATGTTCTCATCTGCGAAATCGGCGGCACCGTGGGTGACATTGAAAGTCAGCCCTTCCTTGAGGCCATACGTCAGGTGGCGGTGGAGCGGGGCAGGCAGAATGTTCTGTATATCCACGTTCCCCTTATAGTTCAGATTCCCGGCTCCGGTGAGCTTAAAAGCAAGCCCACTCAGCACTCGGTGAAGGAGCTCCTCTCTCTGGGCATTCAGCCGGACGTTCTCGTGTGCCGTACCGATGCCGTAATCACGGAGGACATACGCAGGAAAATTGCGCTCTTCTGCAACGTGGAGCCCGACTGCGTCATTCAGAATATCACCGCGGAAACCCTCTATGAGGCCCCGCTTCTTCTGGAAAAAGAGGGCCTGTCAGAGGTAGTGTGCCGCAAGCTGGGTCTTGACTGCTCAAAGCCTGACCTCAGCGAGTGGGAAAGCATGGTAACGCGCATTAAGAGCGCTGAAAAGCACGTGAAAATCGCGCTTGTGGGCAAATACGTTCAGCTTCACGATGCGTATCTTTCCGTTGCCGAATCCCTTTTCCATGCGGGAACGGCAAACGGTGCGCTGGTGGAGATCAAGTGGGTGGATTCCGAGCTTATTACAAAAGAAAACGCTGCCGAAATTCTCGGCGGCTGCAGCGGCATTCTCGTGCCCGGCGGCTTCGGCGACCGGGGCATTGAGGGAATGATAACCGCGGCGGAATATGCCAGAGAAACAGGTGTTCCCTATCTTGGAATCTGCCTTGGAATGCAGATTGCCGTCATAGAATTTGCCCGCAACGTTCTGGGCTGGAGGGATGCCAGCTCCACAGAATTTGTGGCAGACACCCAGCATCCCGTTATCGACCTGATGCCCGAGCAGAAGGACGTTACCGCCAAGGGCGGCACCATGAGGCTGGGCAAATATCCCTGCGTGCTCAGTCCCGAAAGCAAGGCACATGCCCTCTACGGTGAAGCGCTCATAAGCGAGCGCCATCGCCACAGATATGAGTTCAATAACGATTTCCGTCAGGAGATGATTTCCCGCGGTCTTATCCCCGTTGGCTATTCTCCCGACGGCAAGCTGGTTGAAATTGTTGAAATCCCGCAGCACAGGTGGTTCGTTGCCGCCCAGTTCCATCCGGAATTCAAAAGCAGACCCAACAAGCCCCACCCGCTCTTCTTCGGATTTGTAAGAGCCGCGGCGGAGACCAAGGAGTGACATCCATGAGAGATTACGAAGCGCAATTCAAAAACAGAGTTGAGTTCATTAAAGCCGTCCTCGCCGAGAGTGGTGCGCAGGGCATAGTTTACGGAAACAGCGGCGGCAAGGACTCCGCCCTTGTGGGCATTCTGTGCAAGGCCGCCTGCGACAACACTCTGGGGATTATCATGCCCTGCTCATCAAAGCGGAACTATTTTCAGGACACAGATGATGCCCTTATAGTTGCGAAGAAATACGGCATTGAGACCCGCACCGTGGACTTAAGCCCCGTAAAAGCGGCCCTCACCTCCTGCGCGGGAGCTGCAGCCAGCATAACCCATGCCGCCGATGCCAACATTGCGCCGAGACTGCGTATGACGGCGCTTTATACCATCGCCGCCTCCGAGGGCAGGCTTGTTGCAGGCACGGGTAACCGCAGCGAGGCATATATGGGCTACTTCACCAAATGGGGTGACGGAGCTCACGACTTCAATCCCATTGCCGACCTCACCGTAACGGAGATTTACGAATTTCTCCGCTGGCTGAAGGCACCTGCGTGCATCATAGAAAAGGCTCCCTCCGCAGGTCTCTTCGACGGTCAGACCGATGAGCAGGAAATGGGCGTGAGCTATTCCACCATAGACAGCTATCTTGCAGGAAAGGCCGTATCCCCGGAGGAAGCGGCCATAATCGAAGGCTATCACAAAAGAAGCGAGCATAAAAGAAGCAGCATAAAAACATTTCAAGGAGAAAACTAATGGCTAACTGTGCAATTGTTGGAATCAACTGGGGCGACGAGGGCAAGGGCAGGATGGTTGACCTGCTCACCGAGCAGTATGACATTGTCGTGCGCTATCAGGGCGGCGGAAATGCGGGTCACACCGTAATAAACGAGCACGGAAGCTTTGCCCTGCACCTTCTTCCCTCAGGCATTTTCAGAAAGAACGTTGTGAATATTCTGGGAAACGGTGTGGCGCTTGACTGCGAAAACCTTTGGAAGGAGATTGAAGATCTGAACTCCAAAGGCGTGTCCGTAACGCCCGAAAATCTTAAGGTCAGCGACAGAGCCTCTCTTCTCATGCCCTGGCACAGAGAGCTGGACTGCCTCGAGGAGGACAGACTTAAGGGCAAAAAGTTCGGCTCCACCCGACAGGGTATAGCCCCGTTTTACTCCGACAAATAGCAGAAGAAAACCATCATGGCCGGCGAGCTTCTTAACCACGAATATCTTCGGGAGCACCTGAAGGATGTTCTGGAGTGGAAAAATCTGACCATAAGTGAAGTCTACGGCGCAGAGCCCTTTACCATGGAGCAGGTAATGGCTTGGCTGAATGATTTCGGCGAAAAAATCAGGCCCTTTATCTGCGACACCGGAGCATACCTCCGCCGCGCACAGAGCGAGGGAAAAAGCATTCTTTTTGAAGCACAGTTAGGCGCACTCAGAGACCTGGATTTCGGCATATATCCGTATACGACCTCCTCCAACACTCTTGCTTC
>JAKSQD010000115.1 GCA_024404315.1 Oscillospiraceae bacterium | reverse complement strand
CTTGCTGTCGCCGGTGACGTGAAGGACTCCATCACCCTTGAGAAGGTGGAGACCGAGCCTTCCATCTACACGCTGCCCGAGTTCAATGAGCGCCGTGAGGGCGTGGCCAACTGGTTCGCCACCATGGGCAGCATGGACCTTGCGGCTCCCATGGAGTTCCCCGAGGGCAAGTATTCCGTCAAGGATAACTTTGAGGCCTACGCAAAGTCTCCCGAGGCTCTGGCAATCGCCCGCAAGGCCATGAAGCTTGCCACCAACTTTGACATCGTTCCCGGCGAGGGCATGTGGAACATGATGAAGAACATGTCTCCCTATGGCATGATGGACATGATGCCCATGCCCGAGGGCTTCCTTGAGAGCCTGAACGCCAAGCTCATCAAAATCGACAAAATTTAATTCGGAATTGCATCTAAGGGGACGAAACCGCTCCTCACGCAAAAAGTTTATAACCTCTGTGGAGGGTGAAGGGGAAGCTCTCCACAGAGAGATATAAAAACATGGCAAACTATAAAGAAAAGGAGAAAAGTTTTATATGAACAAGAATTCTGTTCAGCCCTTTGGCATTAAGGACAAGCTGGGCTATATGTTCGGTGACTTCGGCAACGACTTCACCTTCATTCTGTCCTCCATGTTCATGATGAAGTTCTACACTGACGTTATGGGCGTTTCCGCCGCTCTGGTCGGTGTGCTGATGATGGCAGCCCGTTTCGTGGACGCTATCACCGATGTCACCATGGGTCAGATCGTTGACCGCTCCAAGCCCACCAAGGACGGCAAGTTCCGCCCCTGGCTCAAGAGAATGTGCGGTCCCGTCGCCATCGCATCCTTCCTGATTTACCAGTCCGCCTTTGCTAACATGGCAATGGGCTTCAAGGTGTTCTGGATGTTCTTCACCTATCTGCTGTGGGGCTCCATCTTCTACACCTCCATCAACATCCCTTACGGCTCCATGGCATCCGCTGTCTCTCCTGAGGCTAAGGATCGTGCCGAGCTGTCCACCTTCCGTACCATCGGCGCAACTCTGGCCGGTCTGGTCATCGGTGTTGCCACTCCTATGGTCGCTTATGAGGTCGTTGACGGTGCTACCGTCCTGTCCGGCTCCAAGATGACCATTATTGCCGGTGCTTTCTCCGTCTGCGCTATCATCTGCTATATGCTCTGCTTCAATCTGGTGCGTGAGCGTGTTGAGGTTCCCCAGAACAATTCCAAGCTGGATGTCGGTGCTATGATTAAGAGCATCTTCACCAACCGTGCTCTGCTGGGCATCATCGTTGCCGCTATCATGCTCCTGCTGGGTCAGCTGGGTATGTCCGGTATGCAGCCCTATATCTATCCCGTTTATTATGGCTCCGCTTCCGCTCAGTCCACCGCTTCTCTGGTCGGCTCTGTTGCTATGCTGGCTATCTGCGCTCCTCTGGCTGTGCCTCTTGCCACTAAGTTTGGTAAGAAGGAGCTGGCTGTTGCTTCCTGCCTCGCCGGTGCTGCCGTGTGGCTCGTTTGTCTGGTCATCCGTCCCTCTAATCCCATGATGTATGTTGCCATCTACACCGTCTCCATGATCGGTCTGGGTATGTTCAACACCATCATCTGGGCTATGATTACCGACGTGATCGACGACGCCGAGGTCAAGAACGGTGTCCGTGAGGATGGCACCATCTACTCCGTCTACTCCTTCGCTCGTAAGCTGGGTCAGGCCGCTTCCGCCGGTATGATCGGTGCTGTCCTGACTGCTATCGGCTATACTGACGCTGTTGCCAAGGCTCCCGCTGACTATCCTGAGGTTCTGAGCGGCATCTTTACATGGTCCTGCCTGATTCCTGCCATCGGTCTGGTTCTGGTCGCTCTCGCTCTGATGTTCATCTATCCTCTGAACAAGAAGACCGTCGAGGCCAACATTGCCGAGCTGAAGAGCCGTAAGTAATCCCAAGTTTATCTATTCATTCATTCCTTATTAGCACAAGTACCTGTCGGGGATGTGCCTCCCCTCACTGTTCCCCGACAGGGAAAGTACCATTCGAGGATGATTTACATGAGTGCTGAGGATAATTCCGAATCTTAGCACCGATGTGAGTCATCTTCCACTCCATCACCCCTTCTTTTTCTTTTTTTCTTCCAAGTACCGTCCGAGGATTCTGCCATACGCCTCGGGCGGGAAAAGAAAAAGCAAAATTTGAATATTCAAGCGTATATGCTTTAGAGCCTATCCGTAAATAAGCGGCACGCCGCTTGCTTGGCTCTTTTCCGTCAGCTTGCCCCTGGCTTTCTTGAAATACGTCAGTATTCCTGCGAAATCCAGTGACAATCTGGACGAAAAATATCCGGCGCAATCGACACGCCTTTATTTACGGATAGGCTCTTATTTTTAACTCATTTTGATACAGGAGGAAGAAACAGAATGAACGAAATGAACGAAAGAATCTCCCAGATCGGCTGTGTGCCCGTTATCAAGCTGACCAATCCTGAGCGGGATGCCGCCCCCTTGTCTGACGCTCTTTGTGCCGGTGGTGTTCCCGTTGCAGAGGTCACCTTCCGTGCCGCCGGTGCTGACAAGGCCATTAAAATCATGGCGGAACGTCACCCCGAGATGCTGGTGGGCGCAGGCACTGTCCTCACCACGGAGCAGGTGGATGCTACCATTGCAGCAGGCGGCAAATTTATCGTCACTCCCGGTCTGGATGTGGAAATCGTCAAGTATTGTCAGGAAAAGGGCATTCCCTGTTATCCCGGCTGTACCACTCCTACCGATTATCATGCCGCTTACAAGCTGGGTCTGGAAATGCTGAAATTCTTCCCCGCTGAACAGAGCGGCGGTCTTGCTAAGATCAAGGCGATGGCTGCTCCCTTTGCTATGTTCAAGATCATGCCCACCGGCGGCGTCAACATGAAGAATCTGGGCGAGTATCTGTCCTGTCCTGTTATCGCAGCCTGCGGCGGCACCTATATGTGCCCTGACAAGCTGATTAACGCAGGAAAATGGGATGAAATCACCGCACTTTGTGTGGAATCTCGTAAAATCGTTGAGGAGG
>JAKSQD010000114.1 GCA_024404315.1 Oscillospiraceae bacterium | reverse complement strand
CTTTCTATTGATGGATCTTTTTGTTTATGAATCCATGGTCGTTCAGACCTGCAAAAGGCCATTGACAAATAGACGAAAACAAGGTAAGATTCCCTAGGAAACCAAAAATAGCAAACTCAATGGCAAGGATGTCACAGGAGCGTACCATCGCTCTGTATCCTTGCCTTTTTTTCGTTTTCCTTTTCTCATCCTGCATGAACAAACAACGGAGGTCGATTATTATGGCACTTCATGAGGAATGCGGCGTATTCGGTATTTATGCCCAACAGCCGCAACAGCTTGCCAACATCGCTTATTACGCTCTCTACGCCTTGCAGCATCGTGGTCAGGAAAGCTGCGGTATTGTGGTCAACGATGACGGGTTGTTTTCCGCCCACTGTGATTTGGGCACGGTCGGCGATGTGTTCACGCCGGAGGTGATGAGCCGCTTTCCCGAAGGAACCATGGCCGTGGGACACGTCCGCTATGGTACCACAGGAGCCACCAACCGAGCCAACTGTCAGCCCATCGTGGTCAATCACCAAAAGGGGAAGCTGGCACTGGCGCACAACGGCAACCTCAGCAACGCTTATGAGCTGCGGAGCGCACTGGAACTGAGCGGAGCCATCTTCCACTCCACCAGCGACACCGAGAGCATCGCTTATATCATCACCAGGCAGCGTCTGCAAAGCCCAACCATCGAGGAGGCGGTGAGCCGTGCCGTGGATCAGCTGGATGGAGCCTTTTCCCTGGTCATGATGTCTGCCGCCAAAATGATTGCCGCTCGTGACCCATATGGATTCCGTCCCCTGTGCTACGGCATCCGGCCTGACGGCAGCTATGTCATTGCCTCCGAAAGCTGCGCTCTCAGTGCGGTGGGTGCCAAGCTGGAACGAGACCTTCTCCCCGGCGAGATTCTCACCTTTGATGAAAAAGGGGTGCACTCCGACCGTCGTCACTGTCAAACAAAATCCAAAAAGCTTTGTATCTTTGAATACATCTACTTTGCCCGCCCAGATTCTGTCATTGACGGCGTTTCTGTCCACATGGCCAGAAAAAATGCGGGTCGTCTGCTGGCCAAGCGTCATGGCGTAGAGGCTGATTTGGTGGTGGGTGTGCCGGATTCCGGCCTGGACGCAGCTTTGGGCTATGCGGAAGAGTCGGGGATTCCTTACGGCATCGGCTTCACCAAAAACAAATACATTGGGCGCACCTTTATTTCCACAGGACAAAGCCAGCGATTGGATAAGGTTCGTATTAAGCTCAATCCCATTGCCGATGTGGTACGAGGAAAACGCATCATCCTGATTGATGACTCCATTGTCCGTGGAACCACCAGCGGCCAGATTGTCAATCTTCTGCGAGAGGCAGGAGCAAAAGAGATTCATCTTCGTATCTCCTCTCCTCCCTTTCTGAACCCCTGTTACTATGGCACGGATATTGACTCCCAAGAGCATCTCATCGCCTGTCACCATTCCGTGGTGGAAATCGCCCAGCTCATTGGCGCAGATTCTCTGGGATATTTAGAGGTTGAGGATTTGACCGAGATGATTGGCAGTGGAGCCTATTGTAGCGCCTGCTTTACGGGAGAGTATCCCACCGCCATACCCACCAACACCGCCAAAGACCGTTTTGAGGGACGACTCTCTCAGCGAAAAAACAAAACCGCTCCGGCGGACAAGTAAAAACCTTACAGCAGCATTCTCCCCCTCTTTTTTCTGCCCCTATCCGGTTTCGCCGCTGGATAGGGGCTTTTTTCCATTTTCTCCGTCAGGCCGTTTCTGTTTTGTCATTCTCGCCCAGATTTCGCCCGTTTTTTTCCCTATTTTCTCTTAAAATCCCCTGGAATCTTCCTTGACTTTTGGGCGGAATCAGACCACAATAGCCTTGATAAACAGCCTCTTAAACCGCTAACCATCCTCCTCTCAAGAAAGGACGAAGCAACCATGAAAAACCTGTTTGCTCTGATTCTGTCTCTCTGTCTGGTGCTGCCTCTGGCCGCCTGCAGTGCTCCCTCCACCGCTACATCCTCCGATTCCGCCGAAGCCAGCTCTGTGGACAACACCTCCAAACCAATCTCCGTTGGTTTCGCCCAGGTCGGTCATGAATCTGACTGGCGCATGGCCTCCACCAAGTCCGCTCAGGCGGTTTTCTCCGCCGAAAACGGCTATGATCTCAAATTTGTGGACTGTAATCAGGATCCTTCCATCCAAATGGAGGCCGTCCATTCCTTTGTCCAGCAGCAGGTGGATTACATCGTGATTGACCCCATCCTCGCCACCGGCTGGGATGAAGCGCTCACAGAGTGTGAAGAGGCGGGGATTCCCGTCATTGTCATTGACCGAACCATTGACGACTCTGATAAATACGTCTGCTGGGTTGGCTCCAACTTCCAAACCGAGGGTTTGGCCTGCGGCGAATGGCTCAAGGCTTATACCGATGCCAAGGGCATTGCTCAGGTGAACGCCCTCATCATCGAAGGAACCACCGGCGCTTCCGCCCAGTTGGGTCGTTCGCAGGGTTTTGAGCAAATCGCCGTCCAATACGGATGGAACATCGTCGCCGCTCAGTCGGGCAGATTCACACAGGTCGGCGGCCAGGAAGTGATGGGCGCTCTTTGCAAAAGCTATGAGGGACAGTTCAATGTGGTCATTTGCCAAAACGACAACGAGGCATTTGGTGCAATGACCGCCATGGATACCGTCGGTCTCTCCTACGGCGTGGAGGGGGAAATCCTTCTTCTCTCCTTTGATGCCTGCACCGCCGGTCTGGAAGAGGTGAAGGCGGGCAACATCCTTGCCGACTTTGAATGCAATCCCCTCGCTGCTCCCTTCGTAGAGCAGGTCATCCAGCAGCTCCAAAACGGAGAAACACCGGAGAAACAGCTCTTCATGGAAGAGCACTGGTACGCCCATGACGATACGGTTTCCTCTTTTGCCATCAACGGCCAGGAACAAACCGTCACCGTGGTGGACGATGCCATCATTGAGGCACAATATTAAACTCTAACAGTGGTCATCGCCTTTGACAGTGTTCTGTCTCTGGCTTTGACCGCTGTTTTTTGCTTCCGCTTGCCCCAATATTTTTCTACATATCTTCCCTTTTGTGGGGTTTTGTGCTACACTTGGGTCAGAGAGGAACCAAGGGCAGATCGGCTTTTCTGTTCGTTTCGCCACAGCAGAAATGACCCACGCCATCCCAGGAGGTATGCCAATGAACCAGCAGATGTTTCAAGATAAGGTGGCTGTCATCACCGGTGGTGCG
>JAKSQD010000113.1 GCA_024404315.1 Oscillospiraceae bacterium | reverse complement strand
AACGCTCTATCGGTTGGAACGTTACCCGGAAGCGCAAGAACTGCTGCGAAAAGCGGTGGAAATCCGCAAAAACCGCCCGGAATGTCGGCAGGATTTGGCTGATACTTACGACTGGCTTTCTGATGTGGAACGTGCCCTCGGCAACGCCGCCGCCGCTGAGGAATGTCTGTCCAAACGTGCCGCCCTCCTTGACCGGCTCGCCGCCGAAGACAACTGACCACCGCTTCCCGCCCCTGTGCGCCTGCATGGGGGCGGTTTTTGGCGCTTGTTTCAAGTTTCTCCAAAATTTTCGGTTGGAAAATTTACACTTTGTTGAAAATCGAAGGTATACAATCTGTCAAAGCCGTGTTATACTATTAGTATCAGAAATCCGGCACGCCGGATGGATACGGAACAGGATCAAAAAAACCACTTCCCAGCCCACATTCTGGCCGGTTGGAGGCGGAGCTTTCAGGCGAGACGGGGCCTCAAAGCAGCTCTCACAAAACCCACCCGGAACCACGGCTCAGGTAAGCGGATATCAAACAACCCACGGACAGCAATGGGGGCAGTCTACCCTTTTTTGGAAAATTTCGTTCCGTTTTTTCCCATTCTGTCCTTCAAACCACCGGTATTCGATACAGAAAGGAGTATGGTATCATCACTATGGCTGATAAACTGAAAATTATCTCTCTCGGCGGTCTGGATGAGATCGGCAAAAACCTCACCGTCTATGAGTACGGAAATGATATTATCGTTGTGGATGTGGGTATGGGCTTTCCCACCGACGATATGTATGGAATTGACGTTGTGATTCCCGACGTGACCTATCTCATCCGCAACCAGAGCAAAATCCGGGGCATTTTCCTCACCCACGGCCACGAAGACCACATTGGTGCCCTGCCCTACGTCCTCCGGGACATCGACGCACCCATCTATTGCACCCGCATGACCGCTGGCCTCGTCGAGCTCAAGCTGGAGGAGCATGGACTGCTCTCCACCACCGATATCTATACCTGCAAGGCGGGTGATATCATCCAGGCTGGCAAGTTCTCCGTGGAGTTTATCCACGTCAACCATTCGATTTCGGACGCTGTGGCCTTTGCCATCAAGTGCCCCGTGGGTACGGTGGTACACACCGGCGACTGGAAAATTGACCCCACCCCCATTTCCGGCGGCATGATTGACCTGGGTCGTTTCGGTGAGCTGGGCAAAGAGGGCGTGCTGTGTATGCTCTGCGATTCCACCAACGTGGAGCGCAGCGGCTTCACCAAGAGTGAGCAGTGCGTGGGCGACTCCTTCGACGCACTCTTTAAGGGCTGCGAGGAGCGCATCATCATCACCACCTTCTCCTCCAACATCGAGCGCATCCAGCAGATCATCAACGTGGCCGCCCGTTATGGCCGCAAGGTGGCCGTTTCCGGCAGAAGCATGGAAAACGCCCTCAAGGTCTCCCGGGAGCTGGGCTATGTGGAGGTTCCCGAGGGTGTCATTGTCGATTTGAACCAGATTAAGACCCTGCCCCATAACCAGGTGTGCATCATCACCACCGGCTCTCAGGGCGAAACCATGTCCGCTATGACCCGCATCGCCTTCTCCACCCACCGTCAGATTGAGATTGTCCCCGGCGACCGCATCATCATGTCCGCCAGCACCATTCCCGGCAACGAGCACGCCATTTCTACCGTTATCAATGAGCTTTACCGCCGGGGCGCAGAGGTCGTCAACGAGCGCAAGCTGGATCTGCATGTTTCCGGCCACGCCTGCCAGCAGGAGCTGTGCATCATGCACGCCCTGGTCAAGCCCAAGTTCTTCATCCCCGTACACGGCGAGCAGCGCATGATGAAACGCCATGCGCAGTTGGCCGTCCGCATGGGCATGGATCCCAATCACATCGTCATTGGTGAGATTGGCCGTGTGATTGAAGTCACCAAGGATTCCATCAAGCTGGCCGGAACCGTTCCCAGCGGCAGAGTGCTGGTGGATGGCTACGGCGTGGGCGACGTGGGTAGCGTCGTGCTGCGGGATCGCAAGCATCTGGCCGAGGATGGCGTGATTGTCATCGTCATGACCATGTCCGCCGAGAACGGCGAGCTGCTCTCCGGCCCCGATATCGTGACCCGTGGCTTTGTCTACGTCAAGGAGTCCGAGGAGCTGATTGAGGATTTGCAGGTGCTGGCTGCGCAGGCGCTCTATGACTGCGAGTGCCGCCACATCACCGACTGGGCCAGCATCAAGAGCACCCTCAAGGGCGAGCTGTCCAGCTTCCTCTTTAAGAAAACCAAGCGCAACCCCATGATTCTCCCCATCATCATGGAAGTGTAAACCAAACTTAACGCTAATAATTTAACGTTTATCGTTAATTTCCTATTGACAAACGCTGAACACGGTGGTAGTATATCCTCATCAGAGGGAAAGACGTCTTCCACTCCCGTTTAATCTGTTTTCCTGATGGAAGGAGCGTTTGTCATGAACAGCAACGAAAAAATCACTCGTATCAAGAAGTACACCGGCATTGCCGCCAAGGTGATGATCGCTTTGGAAGTTCTCTATCTCATTGCCATTGCCACCATCCTTGTGTTTCTGCTAATGCTAGGCAAGGGCGCACTCCCTGCCGCTTCTGCCACCGATGCTTTGAGAGAGCTGGCTCTCACCCTCACCGTGGACGGCCAAAACGTCAACGACCTGAACCTTTCCGGCGGAATGCTTCCCTTCGTCGTCGCTGCCGTACTGTTCAAGTGCGGTCTGTATTTAGCAGTGATGGGAACCGTGCGCCGTATGCTTCGGGACATCTCCCGCAGTGAGACCCCCTTCGAGCAGATTCACGTCAAGCGTATGAAGCGCATTGCAATCCTGGTTTTCATCGCTTCCTTTGTCAATTTTCTGAGCATCCAGGCCAATGAATGGCTCATCGCCGCTGTGGTGTGGCTGCTGGCCATGGTCTTTGATTATGGCTGCCTGCTGCAACAGGAAGCGGACGAGACGCTGTAATGAGGTGAAACACTATGGCAATCATTCTTCGTTTGGATCGGGTCATGGCTGACCGGAAAATCAGCCTGAAAGACCTCAGTGAACAAGTGGGCGTGAGCAATGTCAATCTCTCCAAGCTCAAGACCGGCAAGGTTAGCGCCATCCGTTTTTCCACCCTCGATGCCATCTGCAAAGCCCTCCACTGCCAGCCCGGAGATATCCTGGAGTATGCAGAGGACGAATAAGCGGTTGTTCTCTGCCGGAAGCACACCCCCTGTTAGGGCAATCACTAGGGGGGATGGTAGGTTATCCTTTG
>JAKSQD010000112.1 GCA_024404315.1 Oscillospiraceae bacterium | reverse complement strand
TGCAGGTGGAAGGGAAAAAGGAAAAGGGAAAAGTGAAAAATATCCAGTTGCCTCCGATATCGCACAATACCAGTTCATTCCAGAACTTCCATCCGGTCAATCTGCAGGCAGCTTTGGCCAAGCTCATGGGCATAGAGGTTCCTGAGGCTCCTGCTAAGGAATACTCAGAGCAGATAGCCGTGGTGGCTGTCCGTCGCGGTCAGGATGACCTGACTATGACACAGATGGGAGCAAAGGTCACGAGTAGTGGTGGTGAAGGAATCACCGTAGAGGCTTTGACCGATGGCGATCTGGATAATCCTTGCAATCTGGCTACAACGACCGACAACAGTCGTCCTTGGATCCAGTATGAGTTTGATGAGCCACAGACGATACGTGCCGTCAGCTTCTGCAATGGACAGACGCGTGACGAGTTCGGAAGTAATCCTGCACAGCCTATTGCAGAACTGCTGGTAAGCAATGACGGCACGGATTGGCGTAAGCTGTGTGACATTCCTGCCTGTTTTGTTCCACAGACAAGCTTCGATATTCCTGCCACGACTGCACGATACTGGCGTGTGACCATGGACAACCCACAACCGGATATGACCTATTTCGCCTATACGGGTGTGGCTGTTCCTGCGGCTCCGTTCACCAAGGTTCCTGAGTTCCGACTCTGGCCGGTGACTCGTGTCAATCACAGTGAAGAGAAAGCAGGTTTTGCTGCTCCATGGGATCTGCATCAGTTTGACACCCCGCTGGCTCGACCAACAGAGGTGGCAACTATGGATCAGGTCATCGATCTGACAGATAAGGTCGATGAGAATGGTGTCCTGCATTGGGCCGTCCCTGAAGGCAACTGGACGATCTATCGCTTCGGCTGGAGCCTGACCGGCAAAGAGAATCATCCTGCTACGGCCGAAGCTACAGGCCTGGAGGTCGATAAGATGGATCCGGTGGCAATGGAGAAATATCTCCGTACCTATTTAGATATGTATAAGCGTGCCAGCAATGGCATGATTGGTCAGCGTGGCATTCAGTATCTCCTGAACGATAGTTATGAGGCGCAGCAGAACACCTGGACGCCAGCCATGATGACTGAGTTTGAACGCCGTCGTGGCTACAGCCTCCTGCCTTGGATGCCTGCGCTCACGGGGCAGATCATCAATTCTTCGGCAGAGACAGAACAGTTCCTGAGCGACTGGCGTACGACGCTGGGTGAGTTGATCACAGAGTGCTATGACCTGACCGGACGATTGGTCAAGGAGCAGTATGGCATGAAGGGACGCTATTCTGAGAGCCATGAAGGTGGACGTCTGTATATCGTGGATGGTATGGATGTGAAGCGCAACGCAGACATCCCGATGTCGGCCCTCTGGTGTAATTATTCGAAGCCCGAGGACTATCTGACAGAGACGATGGTGGCAGATATCCGCGAATCTGCGTCCGTAGCACATCTCTACGGGCAGAATCTGGTGGCTGCCGAATCAATGACGGTGAATGGACCTGAAAGTGGCGAGGCCTATTCGTTCTATCCTTCTCGCCTCAAGCGATTCGTTGATGCCGAATTTGCTGCGGGTGTCAACCGTATCGTAGTGCATACTTCTCAGCATCAGCCTTGTGATACGCTCCGTCCTGGCACCAGCCTGATGGTCTTTGGTCAATGGTTCCACCGTCATGAAACCTGGGCAGAACAGGCAAGAGCATGGACCGACTATCTGGCAAGGACCTCTTATATGCTGCAACAGGGTCATTATGTGGCCGATGTTCTCTGGTATTATGGTGAGGATACCAATGTCACTGCTTTCTGTAGCCAAAATGGTGGGGTCGATATTCCTCGTGGCTATGCCTACGATTTCTGTTCGCCTCATGCCACCTCATTGCTCCAGACGGCAGCTGACGGCACCTTACAGACAGCCAGCGGCATGAAGTACAAGCTGCTGGTTATTGATCCTTCAGTACGCCAGATGTCGCTCGATGTGTTGCGCCGATTGGTCGCTTTGGCGAAGTCTGGTGCTATCCTTTACGGAGCCGTTCCTGCTGAACCTATGGGCAGACAGGATGACGTGAACGAATGGTATCAGTTGCGCGACGAACTGGCCAGCTTGCCTAACATGCATCAAGCCTCACGAGAGCAGTTGCCACAAGTCTTGAGTGCTGCTACGCTGCCAGATGTGTTCTTTGAGCGAATGGGTTATCTGAAGTTGCCATTCGTACATCGTCAGACAAAAGATGCTGAGATCTATTGGGTGAACAACCCGACCACGATGCCATTGACCGTTGACGTCACCTTCCGCACACAAGGCCGTAAGCCAATGTTGTGGCGACCAGAGACGGGTCAGACAGAGGAACTCTCCTATAAGTTTACTGCCGATGGCCGAACCACGGTCACACTTCCTCTGGTGAGCGAAGACGCTGTCTTTGTGGTCTTTGAGACTCCTACCGAGGTGGCCGATTATCAGTTGCCACAGAAAGAAGAGAGCGTACTGAAGACGTTGGAAGGTCCTTGGAGCGTTACCTTCCAGGAGGGACAGGGTGCTCCTGCCTCTGCTACATTCAGCCGTCTGCAATCCTTGACCGAAAGCGAGGATTTCGGTATCCGCTACTTCAGTGGTGCTGCAACCTATACCAAGACGTTTGACTATCGTCCTGGCAAGCAGCAGGATCAGCGTCTGCTGCTTGACTTAGGCAAGGTCTGTGATCTGGCAGAAGTAACGCTCAATGGCCATAACTTAGGTGTCAGCTGGAAGCTTCCTTTCCGCCTTGATGTGACCGACTATCTGCGCAAGGGTGCGAATCAGTTGGAGATTAAGGTCATTAACCCATGGCGCAACCGCATGATTGGCGATGCACAGCCAGATTGTCCGAAGAAGATTACCTATACAACCTTGTCTGGAGGTTTGGGTGAGTCATCTCCTCTTCGCGAATCAGGTCTTCTCGGTCCTGTCAGAATCATCTCAGTTACTAACAGATAAAAAAATATGTGAATCTATGAAAATCATTAAGTTATTTTTACTCGGAATGCTGGTACTGATCAGCAGCTGCCAGAACCAGGACAATCAGCTGACCGGTGAATGGTATGCACTGAATAACATGGCTGTCCTAACATTGGATCTACGAAATGACAGTACGTTTGTCTGCAATTCTGCTGCCTCATCGACCATGTGTTTCAGCGGTCGTTATACCATTGATCCTACCGTGACCCCTATGACCATTGACCTCCTGCAAGTGTCAAACGGTATGGAAGCAGCAGGCTTGATGCAGGTCAATGGTGATGGAAGTATGGATATCTGCATCAATTTCGGTGCTCCAGGTGCAGTGGCTCGTCC
>JAKSQD010000111.1 GCA_024404315.1 Oscillospiraceae bacterium | reverse complement strand
AGAACGAAAAACGGCGGCACCGATTGGTGTCGCCGTTTGTGTTATCGGAAGAAGAGATTATTCTTCGTCGAGGTCGAGGATGCCAACAACTTCGAATTCTACACGACGGTTGCGTGCGCGACCTTCGTCAGTTTCGTTGGTATCGCGTGGCTGGCTCTCACCTTTACCGCTGCTGCTCAGACGGGCTGGGTCGATGCCGCGTTGGATGAGGGCTTCCATGACTGCCTGTGCACGGCCTTCAGAGAGGCGTTGGTTGTAGGCGTCAGAACCCTTGTAGTCGGTGTGACCGGTGATGTGGATGATCAACGCAGGGTTGTCTTTCAGGAACTGAGCCCATTTGTCCAATTCAACGTCTGAAGCAGGGAGGATGTCGGTCTTGTCGAATTCGAAGAAGACGTTCTCCATCACGATTGGTTCAGGCTTGATTGGCTGCAAAGGCAACTTCACAGTTTCCTTGACGTCGCTGACGGTATCGATGCGGGTGTAGTAGCCAGGAGCGGTTACGACAACGCGGTAGGTCTTTGAACGGTCAAGCTTGGTGCTGAAGTCGCCCTCGGCTGGCTGTGAGCCGTAGCGGCGGGTACCGGTGAGGTCGAAGATCTCGACTTTTGGGTCGTAGATGGCTTCGCCGGTCTCGGCGTCGGTAACCTTACCCTCGAGCACTGGCACTGGTGGCACTGGTTTCGGTTTTGGGTTAGGTATCGGTTTCACAGGTACAGGTTTCTTCTTTGGAGGACGGGTCACGTCGAAGGTCAGGGTGGCCTTCACACCCACGAAGAGAGGGTTGATGGCACCGTGGGCGCGGTTGCTGACGTTGACGCTGTGTGAGGAGATGTCGATGATCTCTGGCTCTGGGATGCTCACGTAGTCAGGACGGCGCATGGTCTCGATGGTCTCGTCGGAGAAGCCTGCCATGGTTGGGTTCTGCATGTTGAGCACGCCGTAGTCGGCGAAGACGGCAACGCGGAGGTGCATTGGCTCACGTTTGAACTTGTCGACGCGGGCGCCAGCTGCCGGGTCGGTAACGGCAGGTTCTGCTGTTACGACGGCGTTCTTCTTGGTTGCTGGCTGTTTGCCTTTGGCGGTGTTGGCGTTGGCCTCGTCTGCAGAGGCTGCGTTGGCGCGTTTCTTACGGGCTTTGTTGATGTATTTGTCAAGGTACATACCGACCTCGGCTGAGGCTGCCACGTTCAGGAGGGCGAAGGAGCGGGCTCCGCTGTAGCCCATGCCGGTGAGGTCGCCGGCGATGCTTTGGTTGCCCTGACGCCATTTGGTATCGGTGAAGTAGTGAGGTGGCATGTTGACGAAGTCGTCGATGTAGCGGTCGTAGGTACCGGTGGTGTTGAGTTTGCCGTGGGTGCAGTAGGTGCCGTAGAGGTTGACGCCTGCCTTCGCACCTACAAGGAAGTACCATGGCTTCCACTGGCCGCCGAAGAGTACGGGAATCTCGATGTTGCCGGCATGCTGGGTCTCCTTGTAGCGGATGTACTTGCCGTGCCAGATGAGGTGGTCGTCTTCGGTGTCCTGCATGTCGAGGTCGAAGTCGAGGTTCTTCAGTTTGTTGCTTGAGTTGAGCGCGGTGAATTCAATGCCGGTGTGGAACAGGAAGGCGTCCTTGCGCAGCTCGTAGCCACCACCGAAGCCGATACCGCCATTGCCGAGGGCCTTGGTATCGGTGAATTTGTGCAGGAAGTTGGAGTAGCCGAGCTCGCCCCACGCACTGAGGTAGTGGCGTGGACGGGCGGCAAACGCAGTTCCCGCTACAAGGACAAGCACTGCTGCCAGTGCTGCCTTGTGGAGAAGGTTATGCTTTGTTGTCATTGTTGTTCAGATGGTTTATTTTTTAACTACGATCTTGACAGCCTCGCCCTTGCCGTTGTTGAGACGGACGTTCAGGATGTAGATACCTGACTGTGATGGGGCGTGGATGTAGGTGTCTTCGCTGTTGATGAGGTACTCGCCTACGAGCATGCCATCGGTGGTCCACAGGGTGGCACTGCCCTTAGGCTCGGAGGTGCTGATGCAGATGACATGGTTAGGCATGGTGAAGGTCGGTACGACTTTGACGTCGCTCTTCTGAACCGGGGTGATGCCGCAGCTCATGACGCTGACACCGTCGTCGCGGGTCAGGAGGACGCGGTAGACGGCTGTCATGTCGAGGCCTTCTGGACGGTAGAGGTAGGAACCGGTCTCACCCTCCATTGGGAGCTCGTTCATGTACCACTGGAAGGCTACGAAGTTGTAGCCGTTGACGGTTGGCTTGTTGAAGGCGGCTGGGGTGCCGTCGGCCTGGAGGTCACCGTTGTATTGGCTGTTGAGGACGGCGAGGACGTCGTTCCATTTCTGTTCTACGATGCTCTTGCGGTATTGTACCTGGAAGGTGAATGGGATGACGGCGGTGTTACAGCCGTAGACGCTGTCTCTGATGGTCAGTGTGGCGGTGTAGGTGCCGGCAAGCACGGAGGCTGGCATCTGTACTTCTATCTCGAGCTGACCGTCGGTCATCACGGCCGTGGTGTCGACGAAGCCTGCTGTCTTGGCTGACTGGTCGAAGGTGATGCTGAAGTCGGTAGGAGGAGTAGAACCGGTGTTGGTGTATTTGAGCAGGAAGGCGCCGTCGTCGGCACAGATCTCACCAATCTGCTGGAGGTTGATGCCGAGGATTGGGTTCACCACAAGGTTGAGGGTGATGATGGAGTCACAGCCGAGGGAACTTGAGGTGGTATCGGTGTAGTAACCGGTGCGGGTGTATTTGTTGTTGACGATGGTGACGCTCTGACCCTCGCAGATGGTGGTGTCGATGTCGGTGTGGAGGACGTCGAGGACGTTGAGGTGGAGGGTGACGAGGCTGTCACAACCCTGTGAGGTGTGGAATACGACGGTGGTGTCGATGCTCTCGGAGTAGGTCTCGCCGAGCCAGGTGATGGAGTTGCCCTGGCAGATGGAACGGCGGGTTACGGTGCTGTCTGGAGCGATGGATGGAACGACAACGTCGTAGTAGGTTGTGTCGGAGCAGAGACCGCCTACCATGTTGGCGATGAGTCGTACGTGGTAGGTGCCGCCTTGGTCTGGGAAGACGACGGATGGGTTAACCTCGGTTGAGGTGGTGCCGTTGCCGAAGTCCCATTGGAGGTCGGTGACAGGGTCTTGGGTGTGACCGTCGGCTGAGGAGAAGATGTGACTGAGGTTGGTGAAGTCAACACGGTTCTCACAGGCGCGTGGGTTCCAGTTATAGAGTGCTTCTGCCCATGGCCAACGTGGCTTGGTAGTAGCGTGGAGGTCGAAGTAGCAGCTTGGGTTCTCGATGAAGGAGACGCGGCATACGTAGTTGCTGGTGTCGCCAGGAGCAGGTTGGAAGGCCTGGGTGGTGGCGATTGGGGTGTTCATGTCGTTGGTGTTGTACCAGGTGTAGGCGAAGCCGTCTGGTGCAGCGATGGAGTCGACAGCGATGGTACCGCAGCTCTCACCGGAGATGGTTGCGTAGGCGCAGTC
>JAKSQD010000110.1 GCA_024404315.1 Oscillospiraceae bacterium | reverse complement strand
AAAACATGGAAAACAAAATCTCTCCCATCAAGCGGTATGGGAAACTGGTCTTGATTGCCCTTATCATCGCGGTTATTGCCGATATGATTGGCGCCATCAAGATCAACATCGGCATTGGTACTCTGGTTATTTTCCCCTTGGTTATTGCTACCATTATTGGTGGCGTGATGGGTCCCGACCTTCTGAAGCTTTTCAAGTCCTCCGAGTGTCAGGATGCAGGTGACCTTGTTCTCGTAGTCATCGCCCCCTTCATGGCCCGTATGGGTGTCTCCGCTGGTGGCAATCTGCCCAAGCTGCTGGATGCAGGCCCTGCCCTGCTGCTGCAGGAACTGGGCAACCTCGGTACGATCTTCCTTTCTCTCCCTCTGGCGCTCCTGCTTGGTCTCGGTCTGGAGGCCATCGGTGCAACCTACTCCATCAACCGTGACGGCAACCTCGCCCTGTCTACCGACTATTGGGGCCCCGACGCTCCCGAAACGAAGGGCACTTTCTCCGTTTACATTGTCGGCTCTATCATCGGCACCGTGTTTATGGGTGTGTTTGTCAGTTTGATTGCTTCTTTTAATCTGTTCCATCCCTATGCCCTCGGTATGGCCTGCGGTGTTGGCAGTGGCTCTATGATGGCTGCCGGTGCTGCGACTCTCGGTGAGATGTATCCCGAATTTGCTGAGGATATTCTGCTCTATGCCAGTACCAGTGATACGCTGACCGGTATTGACGGCGTTTATATGGGAACCTTCATCGGCATTCCCCTGACTACTTGGCTCTATAAGAAGCTGCAGCCCATTCTTGGTCGCGGCAAGAAGCAGGCAAAGGAGGAACAGTAATGAGTTTTAAAGATTTCTTCGTCAACCGTCTCGGTTTGATGCTCGTCGCTTGGGTTATGGTCATCGTCGCTAACGTTGTCGGTTACGGTGTTACCATCGGCCAGGCCGCTGCCGGCTCGGCTCTTCTGTGCGCTATCGGTCTGATTGGTCTGCTGATTGGTAAGTTTGTCAATCGCTGGGTTAAGCTTCCCTCCATGATTTTCGTTGCTCTGACCGGCGCTCTGCTGGCTTGCCCCCTCTCCCCCATCAGCTCCACCGTTATGACTCTCGCCAACTATTCCAGCTTCATGGCCCCTACGGCTGCGCTTGGTGCCTATGCCGGTATTGCAATCGGTAAGGACTTCAAGGATTTTTCCAAGGCTGGTTGGAAGTATATCATTATCACCATCTTCGTTATCGCCGGTACCTTCTTCTTCTCCGCTCTGGTTGCAGACATCGTTCTGAAGGTCACCGGCCAGATTTAAGAACAGGAGGCCTCCCATGAAAACTTGTGATATTCTGGTAAAAAACTGCCGTGTTCTGAATGCGGATATGAGCATCTCGGATGAGTGTTCCGTGGTGATTGACCAGTCTTGGATCAAGGAGATCGGCGCAACTGTCGATTTGGAAGCCGCTTACAACGCTGCAACCGTTCTCGACGGCAAGGACAAGCTGCTGATGCCGGGCTTTGTCGATGGTCATATGCACACCTGCCAGCAGCTTCTGCGCGGCCGCGTGGCAGACGAGTATCCCATGGTCTGGACCCGTTTTCTGGTTCCCTTTGAGAGCAATCTCAACCCAGAAGACTCTTATGTCAGCGGAAAAATGGCCTGCTTGGAAATGATAAAGAGTGGTACGACCTCTTTCGCTGACTCTGGCGGCGTACATATGCACCGCGTAGCGGATGCCGTTGTGGAGTCGGGTATGCGTGCCGCAATCGCCAAGTCCACCATGGATATGGGCAATGCGATCACCGGGGCGATGAAAGAAACCGCAGACGAAGCTATTGCCCGCACGATTGAGCTGTACGATGGCTATCAAAGTGCTGGCGATGGCCGCATTGATATTTTCTTCGCCCTTCGTCAGATTATGACCTGTTCTGAGCGTCTTATGCGTATGGTCGCTGAAAATGCAGCAGAGCGAAATACTGGCATCCATATGCACCTTTGTGAGCACCGTGACGAGGTTAGTTTCTGTCTGCAGAACTATCAGAAGCGTCCGGCGGAGGTACTGAATGATATGGGTGTTCTGGGTCCCCACCTGCTGACGGCGCATAACGTCATGCTGACAGATAACGATATCCAACTGCTCGCAGAGAAGCAGGTCAAGCTTATCCATTGTCCCAGAGCAAATCTGAGCAATCACGGCTTCCCCAAAACGCCACGCATTCTGCAGGCCGGCTGTAGCGTTGGCCTCGCCTCCGACGGCAGTGCTTTCAGCGGCGTGGATTTGTTTGACGAGATGAAAGTCCTGCGCTATGCAATGATCGGCTATTGGGGCCTGCCTGCATTTGATCCTGTTGCTATGCCCTGTGCCACTCTTTTGAAGATGGCAACGCAGGGTGGCGCAAATGCCCTTGGTCACGGCGACATTTTGGGCACCGTGGAAGTTGGCAAAAAGGCCGATGTAATTCTTGTCAATCTGAACCAGCCGCACTTCCTGCCCTCTCAGGTTCTCCTCAATACGTTGGTTGACTGCGGCAGTGGCCGTGATGTCACCGATTCTATTATTAACGGTAAACTGGTAATGAAGAATCGCGAAGTGCTCACCATGGACGAAGAACAGGTTATGTTCGAAGCCAAGGAGCATATGGAGCAGATTATCAAACGCGCATACTAAGCTTCTCTCCCTTTCTTACATATTTGCAAAACGCACAAAGAGGGCGCCAATCGGCGCCCTCTTCCCTTCTCCTCTCCCCTGCCCCAACACAATCAAAAAAGGCTGGAGATTTCTCTCCAGCCTTTCTTCTTTACGTCCAATCCTCAGCGACCGCCTGACACAGCAATCATTTTAAGCATTAAGCTTTGCACTTCTTCGAGTATTTCGATACGAACTTTTCGGGATCTTCCTTTAAGTCTGCTTCAGCCAGCTGCCTTGCGGTTATTGCTTGTTGCAGTTCTTCAAAGCGTCCCAGCGTATACCGTACGCCGTGATAAGCGATTTTTGCCTCCCATTTTCCGCTACAGTAATTCACGCCGGTATAACCGGTTTTGTTGTCGCTTCGCTTTGCCGCTGTTGTCGGCGTATTATTTACTACCCACTCGGATTGGGGGAACACTGCTCTTGGCTCAGTATCTTGCCTTGGCAACACGGGAAAGTTCTTCTCCAGCTCCGTATAAAAATCCAATAGATTCTGCGCGTCAGCAATAACAAGCTCTTTTCCTCGTGCCCGTGCTTTTACAGCATCTTTAATATCGGAATAGCAGCCAAGGGAATACCTGATCCCCTTATACTGTATAGGTCATTAGTCCATTTGTCTCTTCTTCGATATCACTCATTTGCGTGTAGATCACACCGCTTAAGCCCTCAGGGATCGCGTCTCCCATTTGATGCTCAAACAAATGACGATAACTCTTTTTAAGGTCGTCAATTGTTTTAAACGACTGGTAGCCAAACCGCCGCTCACAAGAAACATGCTCTTTGACTACGAAGGAATATCCGCCGCACTCTGTTACTGCCGTAACACGACACCGTTCAGCATGAAATT
>JAKSQD010000011.1 GCA_024404315.1 Oscillospiraceae bacterium | reverse complement strand
CTTACACCTACTATATCGTAATTTGAAGCGGAGTGGTCACACTTTTTTGAAAATTCTAATGAGAAAAGGGCAGCTACCACAACTGTCTGGAAAACAGCGGGTAACTGCCCTTGATTTGAGATATGAAATAGTATGAAGGTGGGATGCTCCACAAGCTGGGATTTGTTTATTTCTTTTTTGCTTTTCTAATCTCGACAATCAACCACCAAGCCGTAAATAACACAGCAATAAAAGTGGAAATATAGGCAACTGTTCTTCCCGTTGTAATGGTTATTACAAAACCAATTAAAGAAATAATAAAGAGTACCGCCCAGAAAACAATCTTCCAATTCTTCATTGCGACTACCTCTACAAATTATCGTTTTACTTCCATGTCCTTAATATCGGCACTGCTGATACTATAAACATCTACTCCGCCCTCTGGAGTGGTCGTGGTTATGAGTCCATTATAGGTAATCTCAACGGTATCACCGACAACAGGCTCAGGAGAAGCAGGCATATTGGTGATCGGCACATTTAAGGATGTGCTTTTCATTCCTTCAATCGGAAATCGGGATGGAGTATTATCTGTCACCTCAACAGTCATTGCTCCATCAGCAATGCTCAATATGTTTCCAGTTAAGACATATTCGGTCACTGGTTTAGAGTTACCCCAAGCACCTGGAGCAGGGACGTTTCCACAACCAACCAAAGAGAGTGCAAGCACAAGGCAAAACACCATTGTTATTATCTTTTTCATGCTATACCTCCATCAAATTAAGATTTATCTCTCTTTTAATGTTAAGGGTTATAACCAATTGTCGATTGACGTATAAAACTATAATTTAATGTCAATCAATAAACAAATAGACTGAAGTATATCAAAATAGAATGGAATTAGATTACTTCGAAAATAAGTAATATCCCAATGATATTGATTGCAACATTGGCACAAGCATGGGTAATATAGCTCGCTAAAATGCTTTCATTCTTTTCTGAAAGCCATTGCAGAAACAATCCCACTACCGCAAGTCCTACAATACACAAAACAAAAATTAAAGGGTTGAACCATGTGATGAAAATTCCGATGTGGTATATGGAAAACAGAACCGCACTGAAAATCCTGCCCGCCCACTTGTTTAGGAATATTCCGCTAACGAACCCTCTAAAGAAGATTTCTTCAAGAAACGAGTTGCAGAGAATAATATACCCAAATACAAACAGACAGTTGCTCTTTGTTAAGTTTTCTTTTGAGATAAGACTTTGTCTGATACTTTGAAGGTCAATATAATTTCTGAAAATCAGAAATGCAGAAGCCGTTCCTACGAAGAATAAAATCATACAGAACAGTAACGGTTTAATGTTTTTAATCTTATACAACCTGATGACCTTTTTAAATTGTTGGTGACTGGATACACAATATATTAAAATAGCCCCCATAAATGACAAAACTTTGACCACACTTTTTATGGCATATCCTGGTTTAAAAACTTGTTCTGTAACAAATACAATAGCAACAGCCAAAAGCACCAAGGCAATGCGGCTAATAATTCTCTTATTTTTCCTCATACTATTTTCAAATAATATGATTCTTTTCATTCCATTACCCCCACATTAAATTAAAATTTATCACTCTTCCTTCTGGAAGATAAGCGAGATGGTTTCAATATCGCCCACGCCTCGTGTTTCGACGGGAATGTATCCCTCAAACGACCAGCCCTGTTCGATATAGTTTCTGATCGTTTCCTCGGCACCAACAAAAGAGTATTTCGCACCCTTTCCCAAGCCGTAGCCGGACAGCTCAGACTTTACTCGTACAAACTTAACCTGTTTCATAATCAAACACCTCACAGAAGCGGAATCAGTCTTTTCTTGGAGTATTCATCAATATCATTCTATCACACCGCAGAACAAATGACAACATCCCTCACAAAAGTTCAAAAAACATTCATGGTTTTTCTTTCACAAAACAGAAGAAACCGCTGCCCAATTACTCAGACAGCGGCTTCCAAAATCAGTGCTATACCACTATATCAGCTAACAAATTTTTGAGGACTGCCGGTTGAACTGCACCCCAGTGTCCATTCCTGATCACTCATTCAACCTATACCCTTCTTGAGAATCAAATACTCTCTGGGTTTCAAGGTCATCGTTTTTGATACTTTCTGGCTGTTTTTCAGATCAATTCCATCCAGGTCAGAAAGCTGTCTGTCAGAGTTGCCGGTATTCAGGTAAAACTCATAAGCACAGTCGTTTCCATATCGGACATGGTACTCAATTCCATCAAGGTTCTTTTTAACGGGCACACCTGCATCAGTACAAACCTGCTCCAAGAAGCGGTGCATATCCCTCGGCTCCATTCGACAGGCAACATAGTACGCAATTCCTGCTCCATAGTGATTTACGGTTACTGCCGGCTGGTCCTTAACATAATCATCCGTGTAGATTCCAAGCACCTCTGCTGTTGTTGCATGGATGTACTCCGCATAATCGACGACCTCAGAGCAGTTTCCGTCAGCGTTCCAGTGGACATGGTTCCGATCAGAAGGATAGAACGCATCGATCTCCTCACTGATGATACCAAATACCTCTGTCAGACCCGCTCCCGGAAATCCTCCCAGATGACAAAGCAGGTTCTCGTCCACATAGCCTGTAAAATACGTTGTCCAGAAATGACCGCCGTTTTTCACATACTGACGGATTCTATCCCCCAACTCATCCGAAACCATATAAAGCATGGGAGCAAATACCGCTTTGTAGGAGGAGAAATCGTTGTCCTTCCCGATGACATCTGCCTCTACACCCAGTTTCATCAGTTCTTTCCAAATACCTACACAAGTGTCCATATACTTTTTGTTCTTCTCAGACAGTGCTTTCGCATCGTCAATCGCCCAACGGCATTCGGTGTCGAAAATAACCGCAACCTTGTTTCTGTGAAGAGAGCCGGAAACCTCGCTGATTCGGTTCAGACCTTGCCCCAGACCCGCAACCTCTTTGAAGATTCTGGTGGTATCCGTTCCGGCATGGTCGATGACAGCACCGTGATACTGTTCAAAGGCACCTCTTCCTTTGCGGATCTGAAAATACTGCACCGTATCGGAGCCGCAGGCAACGGCTTGAATGCCTGCAAGCTCATGGATACCGGGTCTGCGGTATTTATTCACAGCAGCCCAGTTTACCAGTCCGGGAGCACTTTCCATCATCATAAAGGGACGATCCTGCTTCATAGCCCTGAACATGGAATGGTTAAATGCGTTCAGCAGGAAGGTATCTTCCAAAGACTCAAAATCGTTGTGGAACAGAGGATAGCTATCCCAACTGATAACATCCAGCGACAATGCCATTTTTTGGTAATCGTAATCGTCAAAGACCTGCATCATCATGAAATTGGTGGTGACAGGTAGTTCCGGTCGAAACGGTTTGACCGTATCAATCTCCATTTTCATAAAATCGGTGGCATTCCACGTACTGAAACGTCTCCATTCAATATTCAGTGCCAAAATTGAAGTTTCACCGTTGGAATAGGGAGGCTCAATCTGTTCAAAGCTGTTATAGCGATGGCTCCAAAATCCCGTCCACCACGCATGGTTCAGCAACTCAATACGATTATCAAACTTTTTCCTTAAATAACTCTGGAACCGTTCCTTGCACTTGTCACAATAACAGTAACCGCCAAATTCATTTGAGATATGCCACATCAAAACGGCAGGATGATTTGCAAACCGTTCCGCAACACGGGTGTCGATACGCCGTACCAGTTCTCGATATTTCTCAGAGGACATACAGTGATTGTGCCGATTTCCATGATGATTTCTGACTCCATAGCTGTCTACACGCATTGCCTCTGGATATTTTGCATCCAGCCATGCAGGTCTGGCTCCCGAAGGAGTTGCAAGAACAACATAAATGCCGTTTTCATACAAGCGGTCAATGATCTGCTCCATCCAATCGAACTGAAACAGATTTTCCTCCGGCTCATAAAATGACCACGAGAAAATGCCCAATGAGACGCAGTTTATGCTCGCTTTCTTCATCAAAGCAATATCCTGTTCAAGAATATCAGGATACTCCAGCCATTGCTCAGGATTGTAGTCGCCGCCATGAGCAAACCCCTTCAGCTGAGAAAATAGTTTTTTCCTTGTCATATAATCCTCCTGTGATAAAACATTTTTAAGTCGAGTGATACCTGTTTACAGGATTAGCGGCATCTGAAACACCACAATAGATTCAGCTTCCGTTTAGAGAATAGTGAGAAATCAAAACAATAATCAGAAACCGCTGCCCAATTACTCAGACAGCGGCTTCCAAAAAAGGGAGGGAGAATATCCGTTTTGGCTAAATAATTACTTCACCGCACCAGCAATGCCGTTTGCAAAGCTCTTCTGCAGCAGGAAGAAGATGATGATGGTGGGCAGGGAGCAGAGCAGAACGCCCAGCATCAGCATACCATAGTCGGTCATGTAACCGCTAGTCATGTTGGAGATCAGCATAGGCATGGTCATAGCGGTGGTCTTGGTCATGATGACCTTGGGCCACAGATAGGCGTTCCATGCGTTCATGAAGGTGATGGTCATGGCTGCTGCGTAGGTGGACTTCATGACGGGCATGAACATCTTGAAGAAGATGCCGACCTCGCTCACGCCGTCCACACGGGCTGCGTCGATAATGTCAACAGGGAAGGTTCTTGCGTTGGAGCGGAACAGCATGATGAGGAAGGGAGTGGACAGAGCAGGAAGGATAAAGCCGACTGCTTTGTTCAGGAAGCCCCAACCGGACATCATCTTGAACAGAGGAACCATGATAGCGACCTGGGGGATCATCATAGCCAGCATAATGACTGCCATCAGGCGATCCTTGTGCTTGTCATGGAAGACCTCGAAGCCGTAACCTGCCAGAGAGCAGATCAGAAGGCTGAGAAGGGTCTGGAGAGCTGCATAGCGGAAGGAGTTCCACATAGCGTTCACAACATCGTAGTTGCTGGTCAGGCTCTTCAGGTTCTCCAACAGGTAAGTGCCGGGCAGCAGGGTGCCGCTCAGAACTGCGTTGGAGGTGTTGGTGGAGGCGATTGCCATCCAGTACAGGGGGAACACGGACAGGAAGGATGCCAGAATCAGGAAGGCGTACATTCCTACATTACCCCACTTGATCGGTTTCTTCTGCTTAGTCACGAGTATCACCCACCTTGTTCTGAATCATAGAGAGAATAGCAACCAGAATCAGGATGACGAAGGAGCAAGCACAGGCATAGCCGAAGTTTGCAACGCCATCGAAGCAGCGGTTGTAGATGTAATGGGACATGGTGATGGATGCGTTACCGGGGCCACCGCTGGTCAGGTTCACAGACTCATCGAAGAGCTGGAGGGTGCCGTTGATGGACATGATAGCACAGGTGGTGATGGTGCTTCTCAGCAGAGGCACGGTCATGTGAATGAACTTCTGGAAGGTGTTAGCACCGTCAATGTCGGCAGCCTCATACACAGAACCGTCAATACCCTGCAAGCCGGCAAGGAAGAAGACCATGTTATAGCCCGTCCAACGCCAGATCAGAGCCAGAATGATGACCACTCGTGCGGAGAAACCATGCTGGAGGAAGGCATAAGGCTCAGAGAGGATATGCAGGTTGCACAGCAGCACGTTCACCAGACCATCGTTAGCGAACAGGGTACGGAAGATCAGAGAGTAGGCGACCAGAGAGGTAGCACAGGGAAGGAAGATGCAGGTACGGAAGATACCTTTGAATCTAAGATTGGGCTGGTTCAGCAGCTGAGCACAGATCAGAGCCAGAATCAGCATGATGGGCACTTCACCGATGAGGTAGAAGAAGGTATTGCCCATGGAGGTGAGGAAAATGCTGTCTTTAAAGATACTGGCGTAGTTCTTGATAATGGGAGTCGCCCAAGTCATGGCGGAACCAGTACCGGACTGGAAGGACATGAGCAAAGCCTGAATGATGGGCCAGAAGCTCATGATGAGAATCAGCAGTGCAGCAGGAGCGAGGAATATCCAGCCCTGAATCTTCTGCTTTTTCTCCAAGGTCAATTTCTTGGTAGGCAAGGTTTTTTCCTCCTTTTCTATTTTTTCGCAAAAATGGGAACAGAAGTTAAAGCACGATCTGATAAAGGCACATAGGGAGGTTCAGATTTTTATGAAACCTCTGTTCCCATCCTTTATCAACCGACCTGAGTAGCGTAGTTGTTCATAGCCTCCGCCAGAACGGTCTCGATGTCAGCACCGTCGATCAGCTTGGACTCAGCAGTGCCGAGAACGCCACGAGCCTCATAGTAGTACATGGAGTCAGCGGAGGTGGGAACCTGGGGAGCCCACTCAGCGATCATAGCGTAGATCTCCTGATCACCGAACTTGCTCAGAGTGCCGGAATAGATGTCAGCCTCCAGACCGGGAGCGAAGGTGCCGATCAGGTTAGCGGAGTGCAGAACCTTGTCATACAGCTCGGTTGCATTGTCCTTGGAAGCGAAGGTGTTTGCGAGGAAGTCGATAGCGGTAGCAGCCTTGGAGGAGCTTGCCAGAACGCCCCAGCTGGAGCCGCCGTTGTTGGAGTAGCAGGTAGCGGAGTCCACAGTGCTCAGGGTGGGCATGGTGGTCATTTCCCACTTGCCTTCCATGGAGTCGTTGCCGCCCTGAATGGAGGACAGAATCCATGCACCGTTGATAACGCCAGCAGTGGTCTCCTTGGAAGCGAAGGAAGCGATGTACTCATCCCAGCTGGAAACCATCTCAGCAGCACCGCTGTTCATCATGTCAGCGTAGATCTGCATGGCTTCCACCAGAGGCTTGTTGTCGGTAGTCAGGTTGATGGAACCGTCATCGTTGAACATGGAGCCGCCTGCGGACTGGAGCATATACAGCAGAGGATCGAAGCCGTCAGCGTTGTCGCTCATCAGGTGCTTGCCGGTCTTAGAATAGACATCAGCACCGATCTCGATGAAACGCTGCCAGGTGATGCCGGTCATGTCCTCAATGGTGTAGCCAGCGTCAGCCAGAACGTCGGTACGGTAAGCAGCGATGACGCAGCCGGAGTCCAGAGGCACAGCGTAGTTCACGCCGTCAACGGTGGAATAGTTGGTCTTGTACTGGGCAAACTGGGAGAAGTCGATGCCGGAGTCAGCCATGCTTGCGAACAGGTCGGGATAGGACAGCAGATACTTCTGATAGTCGTGATCCTGCAGCAGGGTGATGTCGGGCAGCTGGCTGTAGTCACCGGAGGTAGCAGCGGTGGTCAGAGCGGTCTCAACGTCGTCACTGCCCATGTAGTCGATCTTGATGCAGCCTGCCTCCAGACCATTCTGAGCGACGTACATATCAATAGCGTCCTGCATAGCGGGGACATTGAAAGCATCGTCCCAAGCCCAGACAACCAGAGGATCGGATGCGCTCAGAGCCTTGGGGTCTGCGTCTGCTGCATCGGGAGCAGCGGGCTTATCGCCGCCACCTCCGCAGGCAACGAGAGCAAATGCCATAGCCAGAGCCAGAAGCAGTGCGGTCAGTTTTTTCAGTTTCATTGTGTTTTCCTCCTTGAAATATATTATTCGGACAGATACTCTGTCAAAATAGACGATTGAAGCTGCTATACAAAGAGCGATTGACAGTTCTCTCCGAGGGTGCCGACTCAAGCCCCGAAGAACCTGAGCCGGCGGTTCAAGGAGAAAAAACAAATGCTCGCACTTTTGCATTTCTGAATGATGTTCGATATCCCCGAATTACTGGGCATACCGAAAACAGGAAAGAATCGTTTGAATCTGTTCTAAGGCATCCTCTTGTGTCCAATTGGTGCTTTCATTCCAATCCAGCTGGAAGGAAAACGCCCAGTTTGAGACAACCGTATAGAGGATGATGCCGTCAGTATAATCTTCACTCTGTCCATCGGAATAGGAGTAGGAGAAGCACTGATATTTCACAGTGCTGTCTCCCTGTCCAAGCATCAGCGGTGAGATTTCCTGCCAGCTCTCACAGCCGGATTGCTGGACACTTTGCCACTCCTTCAAATCTGCCTCAGCTTTTGATAAGCTGCCACTTCCACGAGTCATGACATAAAGTCCGGCGGGGTAACGATTTCTCTCCTTCTCGTTTTTGTCCATATCGAGATAGGTGGTCTTTTCAGGGGTTCCATAACCGACCAAAGCCATATAAACCTTGTCGCTGGCAGATATTTCTTCCACATAATCCACAGTCCAATCGTTTGGAAGATATTCTGCATCAATTCCCAGCTTCTTTCCCACATTCAACCATTCCGGCTCCCACTGGTCACCTGATAAGGTCACCATAGGAGCAGATACCTGATATGCAATCCGGCTGGCACAGGAGCCAAAGGTGATTGCAACAAGAAGTCCCAGAAGAATGTTGATAAGGATACCGATCTTCCGCTTTTTGGCTTCAATTTCCTGTTCTCTGCGATCACGCTCGGTATACTCGCTGTTATTCCATCTGTCCATGTATAATTGACACCTGCTTCTGATAGAAGGATATGTAATAAAAAGCACTAAATAAAGTGATAACGGTTTCACTTTCTATGTTCAACATCACCATAACTTTTGATAACATTATATCCGATAGAACCACAAAACAACATAAACAAAATAACCGACTTCATGCACAAAAGTACCGAGTTTTCATTTTGCTCTTGACGAAACCATGTTTATCCGTTATTTTCTTGTCGAATCATGGAGGTGATTGCTCTTGTTTCTCAATGCAGGCTATCTCAATCAGTCAAGAGTGCCCATCAAAGATACCGTGAAACCGCTGGTTGTTACCTCTTGTGGCACCTATCGCCTTACAGCGGAGGATCAGACACTTCCAACTGCTCGTCCAAAGGGTCGTGTGGATTACCAGCTCCTCTATGTCGCATCGGGAATTGCTCATTTTGTCATCGACGGTAAGGACGAGGCAGTTTCTGCGGGAACACTGGTTTTGTATTGTCCGAAGGATGCTCAAAAGTATTATTATATCGGTGCCGATTCTCCCGAGGTGTTTTGGGTTCACTTTACAGGGTATGATGTGAAAAATATCCTGTCGTATTACAAAATTGAGACCAATCAGCACTTTTTCCACACGGGTACTTCTCCGGCGTATAAGCGTTTATTTCAGCAGATGATACTTGAATTACAGCTGTGCCGTGCATTATATGAGGATATGACGGCGAATTATCTCAATCAGATTTTTACACTGATGAGTCGTCAGCTCTCTGAGCAGACCGGATTTGCCCACAACCCTTATGATGAGATTGAATTGGCAATCGCATACTTCAACGAAAATTATCATAAGAAAATCGTCATTGAGGACTATGCTGCTTCCAGAAACATGAGTAAGGGCTGGTTTATCCGCAGCTTTAAGGCACGAATGAACATGACCCCCGTTCAATATCTGCTTTCTATCCGTCTTGATAATGCTCAGACGTTGTTGGAGCAGACGGATTATTCTATTTCAAGGATTGCCGCCATGGTGGGGTATGATAATCCTCTGTATTTCACCAGACGCTTTTCCATTGCCTATGGGATGTCACCCTCTGAATATCGGAAAAAGTACAGCATTTGTGCGGAAAAATAAGAACCAAAATCTTTCATTGACTTTCATTTTTCTTTGTATTACAATGGTATTACAAAGGAGTGATTGATATGGCAATGGACAGCACAATGCAAATCAGAATGAACAGTGACCTGAAGGAACAGGTGGAGGATCTTTATCGCAGTCTGGGAACCTCTTTTGCTGAAGCAGTGCGAATCTTTGCACAACAGAGCCTTCGAGATGGTGGCCTTCCATTCGTTCCTACCACCAAAGTTCACGAACCGATGACTCTTGAGGAGCTCCACGCCAGATTGGAGCAGAGTGAAAGAGATATTGCGGAGGGCAGAGTGTATTCCCAGACGGCTGTTGAAGCCTTGATGATGGAGCGGTATGGTCGTGGATAATCAAAGCTATACCATTCAGTTTGCGGAAACTGCCATCAAGGATATGACTGACAAAGCAGATTATATCGCCCATCAGTTTCGAGATTCCTCCCTTGCGTTATCATGGTTTCAAAATCTGAATCACTATATCAGTAAGCAGTTGGTATTCTTTCCCTATAAGTACCCTGTTTACCACTTTTCGTCTGATATTCGTCCTGAAATCCGTTATTTCACTTATAAAAACGACATTGTGTTCTATTCTGTCGATGAAGAACAGAAGGCTGTTATCGTTCGTCTGGTTGCAACCAAAGGTCAAGACCTGCTTCAAAAATTGAATCATTCTCTATAAAAAAGAGTGTGTAGTCCAGATTCAAAGAACTACACACTCTCTTTTTATGCTGATTCAGTTAAAAACGAAAGTATTTCTTACTCTCTTACAACGCCCTTAAAGCGGATGGTGAACTCCAGCTCCTTTTCGTTGGGCAGCCAATACTCGGCATGAGGGATGCTTCCCCATGTATCATCGCCGCCAACACCCATCTGCATCAGGCTGCAACGGACGATGGTGTTGAGGACTGGAGGCAGCTCGTTGGGATGAAGCGCACTGTCGATTTCGTGGGGAGACCAAGGCAGAGCGGAGAACTCGAAGTTGTCACCGGAGAACATCAGACCTCTGCCGACCTCATTCACTACCTTAACCCAGCGGGTTCCGATATGGTTGCCACTCTCCTGCGGACGAAGGTAAGGAGCGAACTGATTCTTGACGGTATCCTGCCAAAGTCCAAAGCGTACACCATTTTTACGGTCACAATAGCTCTCGCCGGGACCATTGCCCAGCCATTGGATTCGGTCATAGTCGGCATCCATGCGGAAGACCATACCAAACTCCGGCATAGGAGGCAAAATAGCATCGGGATGATATCGGAGGGTGCAGCTCACCTCTCCATCGGCTTCCACCTGATACGCAACGGTACATTCGCTGGCAGGCGTGGTAGGCATCCGATAGGTATAGGTCACAATGACGCTGTTGTTCAGACGCTTTACGGTGGGGTGATAGGTGGGATTCCAGTAGCCCATAGTAACACTGCGTTGAGTGACATACTCGGAGGCGGTCTTCCACATACCGCAGGTCAGCTGGATACCGCCGCTGATGTCGTTATCGGTCATGGGCCTCCAGAAGTTGGGCATAGGCATCGTCTTGAGCATTTCTACGCCGCCGTACTTGTAGGAGGCAAGACCGCCGTGGAGCTTGGAGAACAGCACAGAGAACTGGTCACCCACAACACCCACGTTGAAATCAGTCTCCACCACTTCGATCTGAGCCTCAGACTGGGGAGCAGAAGGTGCAGCTACTTCATAGACGAGCTGTCCAAAGGCGACCTCATGACCGGCCTTTGCCCATGGGGTATCCTCTCTCAGTCGGAAGGACACGGTGACGCTATACACGCCGGGAATGGTCTCACTGGCAAAGGGAAGCGGCACGATACGCTCTGCCAGAGGTGCCACGGAATAGACACGCTTTGTCTCCTGATAGGGCTTGCCGTTGCGTTCCAGAGAGATCACGCAGTCATATACGTCCGTATTAAGGAACAGATTGCCGTTCTTGATGTGAATGGCATCGTTCTTCATAATGACGGTGATGTTCTGATAATCCGCTTTGACCTCTGCCATCTTGGGGGTCTCAGTGCCGTCAGCGAAGCACAGACCGTTGCCGGAGAAGTTGTAGTCGGTGGGACGGTCGCCCAGATCGCCGCCGTAGGCATAATAGGTATTGCCGAAACGGTCACGGGTCTTGATGGCTTGGTCGATGAAGTCCCAGATGAAGCCGCCCTGATACAGCTCGTCCTCTTCGGTCAGCTTGGTGTAGCGGTCGAGGGCACCGGTGGAGTTACCCATAGCGTGAGCGTATTCGCAGCAGATCATAGGCTTATCACGATGCTCGGCAAGGAACTTCTTGATCTGTGCCACGGGAGTATACATCTGGCTCTCAATGTCAGAGGTCTCCTCGCTGTAGCGGCGGTCGTGCATCACACCCTCGTAATGGATCAGGCGGGTATCATCCAGCTTGCGGAAATAGCGAGCCATATCACGGATAACACTGCCGCCGAAGCTCTCGTTGCCCAGAGACCAGATGAGGATGGAGGGATGATTCTTGTAGTTCTGATACATGGTGTTGATTCGATCAAGCAGCATGGGTTCCCATTCCATCTTGTCGTTGGGCAGAGCCTTCTCCATAGCGGTCTGCTCATTGTTCCATGTGCCGTGGGTCTCCATGTTATTCTCTGCGATGACGTACAGACCCAGCTCGTCACAGAGGTCATAGAACACCTGAGAATCGGGATAATGGCAGGTGCGGACAGCGTTGATGTTGTTCCGCTTCATGGTGATGAGGTCACGGCGGATATGCTCCACGGTGACGGCACGACCCACTTCGGGAGAGAAGTCGTGACGGTTGACACCCTTGAAGACGATCCGCTTGCCGTTGAGCTTCATCACGCCGTTTTCAATGGCAAAGCGGCGGAAACCGATCTTGACGGGGATGACTTCATAAAGGATAGAGCCGGACCAGTCGTAAAGCTCCAGACGGAGAGAGTGGAGATTGGGAACCTCTGCACTCCACAGCTTCGGCTTATCATAAGGGATACGCTCGGCAAAAGCAGCATCTTTTCCTCTGATCTCCGCCAGCAGTACATCGTTTTCAAACAGACGTAGCCTCCAGCCATGACCGCCCATGATTTGACCACTCAGCTGGATCTCGCCTTCCTTGAGGTTTTTCTCCAGAACAGGATTGACTTTCACATCGGACAGATGGACTTCAGGTGTAGCATAGAGGAAAATATCACGATAGATGCCGGAGAACCGATAGAAATCCTGATCCTCCAGCCAGCTGCCTGCATTCCACTTGTAAACACGGATCGCCAGCTTGTTTTCGCCTTCGGCAAGGAGGTCCGTCAGCTCAAACTCGCAGGGAGAGAAGGAATTGGAGCTGTAGCCCACATAGGAGCCGTTCAGCCACACGGCGGCACAGCTCTCCACGCCCTGCATGGACAGGAAGATGCGTTTACCCTGCATTTCCTCACGAACAGTGAAGGTTTTTACATAACAGGCAACGGGATTCCACTTGAGCGGGGTTTCACCGATCTCAAGCTGCTCCAGACCGTCCCAAGGATATTGGGTGTTGGCGTACTGAGGCACACCATAGCCCTCCATCTGGATATGCGAGGGAACGGAAATGGACTTCCAGCGGCGGCAGTCAAAGTCAGCCTGCTCAAAGCCGGTAGGAACCTGCTCCTCGTTTTCGGCACAGAAGAAGCTCCAAAGACCATTGAGAGACTGGATCAGGGAATTTTCTCCCGTCTTTTCCTCTCTGAGAGAGGGATACCAGTGGTGATCGGAGTGTGACGGAGTGCGGTTCTCCGCAAAATAAGCGGGAGAACACAGGTTTTGGATGGAAAAAGCCATAATAATAACCTCCTATAGATTGGGGGATATGCGATGAAGATTTCGATACTCTCTGGGGCAGATGCCAACCTTTATACGAAACATCTTGGAAAAGGTCAGCGGATTCTCATAACCAACCTTCACAGCAATGTCGCTGATTTTTTGATCCGTTTCTGTTAAGAGCCGGCGGGCAGTATCCATACGAAGCGTCACAAGATACATGCTTGGACTGATTCCGGTATCCAGCTTAAATATAGAACTGAAATAACTTCTATCCAGATTCAAATAGTTCGCAACATCAGCAATTTTGACCACTTCGATGTTCTTTTTCATATATTCCATTGCCTGTGAGCTGTAGCGTTCCGCATTGTGTGGAAGATACTGCATGAGATACACCCCCTCTTTTGAAAAGTACCCTATCATTTTTCTATATCATACCAAACTTTCTCACATTTGAACATAAACAGAAGGAGCGGCAATATGCACATTATGAACCGATTTAAAAAATGCCGTTTTTTGAATCATAAACCTTTTTTCAATAGAGAATCACTTTAGACTCGCCAAAAAGAAGAACTATCTGTTGCACTTATATCATTATTTGAGGTACAAAGTGTCTGCGTTTTTAGTTCCATGATATAAAAAAGCAAAAAGCACCCAGTCCGAAGACAGAGTGCTTTTCACTACAGAGAAAGAAAGAGAGAAAAAATGAAAAACAATGAAAAAAGCTGTTTGGCGGAAGTCAACCCGGCCCTGCATCAGACGGATAAATCGCTCCGGTGTGCAGGTAACTTCCCTTGCCGATAAAAAGAATACCACATCCAAACGCAAAAATCGTAACGAAAATGAGAACAGAATATGAAGAAATTGTGAAATTTATCAGCATTGGATACGATTATTTGTGCAGGTCAACTTTGTTCATATAGCTCTTTTTTACGTTTTTTCTTTCTGTTATGTCCGAAAACAAAAACAGTGGCATCTTCTTGTTACAAGGTAAGAAACACAATATTTTTATCACAAAGCCACTACGAGCAAAAGTGGCTAAATTGGTACGAGTGAACTATCGTGCATATTCTCTCTTTTGAGGATACAAACACCTCCTCCCAATACCTTGAATCCCAAGAGTCCTGAGCATTGTCTCCCAGCACGAAATAGCAGCCCTCTGGCACGACTACGAACTCACTATCCCGTTCCGGTGGCTCCACACCATCTGCATACTCCAGCTCATCCCATACCACCATATCACCCGGCACGGCTGCGATCCGCTTCACCATCCGCTTTCCCTCATGGTCAAAGACGATAACATCCCCAACCTTCAGTTCCCGGAACACTCTCGTTCCAACGATCAGACTGCCTGCTGGGATGGTCGGTTCCATGCTCGACGTGGGCACGAATCCTACAAACAGTAGCCGGGTGAATATCAGATAGCAAATCCCGAAGATAGCAAGCGGAATCAGCGGTATTTCAAACTTTTTCATCGTATCAACTCCATAAAACGCAAAAAGCGAGTGTATCACCTCCACAACCGGAAGCGATACACTCCTTCTTTTTATCCCACCATCAGCTCCGGCTGCTCCCGCAGGAATCGCCGTGCCTTGGTCATCCACATCCGCACCGCAGCGGGCTTGGCATGGAACAGCCTTCCCAGCTCCGGGCTTTTATACCCCTCAGCAGACAGCTTCAGAGCGACCACGCCCTTTCGGATGACTGCGGAGGGTGCCCGCTCCTCTGCTCGACTGAGCAGCTCTCCCAGATTGCCGGCGAATATCCCATTTTCCTCAGAAATGCCGTTACGCAGCTCAAAGGCGGTATCCTCCAAACTGACCTCATGAGTGCCCATTCGGGTGGACTTGATGAGGGCATCACAGATTTCGTTCCAGATGAGACGATAGGCATAGGTCGAGAAGGTGCCGCCCTTGTCCGTGGCAGCCGCCTTGCACAGACCGATGCACCCGATCTGGAACAGGTCTTCATAGCTGTAAACGGTGGACATTCCCAGCCCATGCACCTTGTCACGGATGACCTTGCCCACAAGCCCCATGTTATCCTCCACGACCTTTTGCTGGGCTTCGTTCAGCCTGTTCATACTGCCACACCTCCCAGCTGCTTAGGGTGCATCCGTCTGGGATGTCCTTCCTTCATATATCGGTCGCAAGCCTCAATGACCTGCTTGCAGCGGTAATCTCCCATGAGGCCGATGTGAGCCTCCGCCATTGGGAGGTTGAAATGTGCTGCCAGCCAGCGATACGCATCGGAGCGGGTCATCAGACCGGACTTATGGAGCCGGTCGAAGCTGCGGTGAGCCTTGAGCCGCAGAGCACGCAGTTCACCGTTTGCCATACTGCCAAAGGGCTTACGAGTATAGGGGTCCATCCGCACATAGGAGTCACAGGCAGGATACCTGCGGCAGACATACAGCATGGTGTTGCTGGAATTGTCATGATAGATCCCATCCGCACTTCGCAGGTCAGCAAGGCTACCACAGTAGGGACAGCGGAGCTGGATGTTTTTCTTGGTATTTCGATTCGACTTTCGAGTATTTTTCATGATCAGTACCTCCTTTTTTTGCCCGAAAACGCAAAAAAGCAGAGTATGACCATGAACAACTCATGGATTCAAACTCTGCTTAAAATAAAAATCAAATATCAATCAAGTACGTCTTCCGACGATTCAGTTAATGGGAAAGGACGGTGCCATTGTGGAATGTCACTGCACTCCGTAACGGTTTCACACTCATTGCGTGCGTCAGACACCAGATTACAGACCGATGTACCGAGAGCCTGGGCACCTGTCCTTTACCATGGTCTTATTTTAGCATGGATGTCGCATTATGTCAATACTGTAAGTATTAACAATTTGTAAATAAAATACTAACTGTTTATCAATCTGAGTTTGGGGAGTTTTTTTCCTGAAAAAAATGAGTTCCACGGAAATCCTACTCGTAGCGGTAGCGACCGGATTCATCCTCCTCATCCTCGTCATAGTCCTCATACTGCTTCTGGCTCCGGCTCAGCAGGACGATGGCCCCTGCCGCAATGCCGACCAGTACCACGACGATTACGAGAAACAGCTTTTTCTTGGAGAGCCAGTTTTGAGGCTGAGGCTTCTTCGCTTCCTCAACGGTGCTGCTGACTTCTGCGGAACTGCTGCTCTCTTCCGAGTCCGCCGGATCATGCTCTTCATCGCTCTCCGGTTCCTCAGCTTGGGTAGGAGGCTCCACATAGTTCAGAGTGAAGTCAACACCTCTGCTCTTTTCAATTTCAAGGATACCGTTTTCATCCGCCGTCAGGACATCGCTCAGCTCGCCGTCACCGAGGACCAGCTCAAACCGGCTTTCCGCCCATGTGCTGCCCAGATTGATTCGGATCACCTCTGTCTGCTCAGTTTCCTCTGCATCCGGCTCCTCAGACGGCTCAGATGGTTCCGCTTCCTGCTCCTCCACCTGCTGAGAGGGAGACTCCGTGGGAAGTACCTCCAGATCAGTGGTGGATACCGTCATGGCAAAGGCAGGCTGGCTCAAGGTGAGAAGCATCGCCATCAAAAGCAGCAATGCCTTCATTTTCTTCAAACCTCTCATGTCCAGCCACCTCTGTGAACATGCTTGAGCTTTTCATAGCCACGATCCGCCTCCAGCTCACAGCGATAGAGCATCTCAGAGAGCCGGTCAGAGGTCAGCTCCGAGTCCAGCCATTGGGTCGCCCGAAAGGTATAGCACCGGTTCTCAGCATTCAGTCCGTGGGCACCCAGAACGCTGTGGTTGTTGAGATCATTCAGAGCCTCCATCTGCTCCCCGTAGGTGAGGATGGGAAATTCCTTAATCAGACAGAGCACCATGAGCGGATGGGATTCCGAGAACATGACCTGAAGACAGTATTTGTTCCGGCAGATCATCATGGACATCTCATCTTCCGCCTGTACGAGATAGCTTTTCCGCATCATGCTGCGAGCCGACCTGACCAGCTCACGGCGGCGGTTTCGCTCTTCAGGTGTCAGATTGTCAATTTGCATACGTTTCCTCCTTTAAAAAAAGAAAAGCAGCCCCGAAGGACTGCTATTACATTTAGATTATTGAGAGTTTTTTCGAGAAAGAGTAATTTCTGAGTTAATTTCTTCTAATTCCATATCCTGAACACCGTTCTCAGCTGCCGATGTGCGAAGCATTATAAAGGCTTCTTTACCGTCCTTTAAGGTGACGGCAGGCAAGTTTTCAGGGGTAGATGACAAGTTTTTTGCCACAGTGATACCTCCAACACATTCATTAGAATCAAGTATAAAGGTATGATAGCAAAATATCAACAACAGATTTCACTTATTTATGATAGGCACCAGACTTCCCATCAGCACATACCGTGCGTCAGCGTAATCATAGGTGCAGGTGGAGAGGGTCAGCACCCTATGGATGCTCTCCGGCTGAACCTCAGACCGGAAATCAGACCGTTCCATCATGCTTTCCAGCCACGGTCGGAAGCTGTCACCCTCAAGCTCCAGACGGTAAGCCTCGCTGTCCGGTGCCGTCGTGAAGCCCGCAAAAACCTGCACCTCCCATGTCCGATTCGGCTGGAGAAGGTACAGCTTGGGGTGAGTTTGGGGGTAACTGGGCTGGCTGTACTTGGTGATACTTGCCAGCATCGTTCCGTTTTTCATATGATGACCATAGATAATGGTGTTTTTTCCAGCGGACGAGCACTGACTGTCCACAAACAGCGTCCCATAGGCCCCCTCACGTCCGTCGAACAGGTGGTTCAGATAGTATTCATTGTCCACGCCCTGCACCACAGGGTAATTGATAGGGGTGTCCGGGCAGTACAACCAGCCTGTGATGTCGGGATTCATCTCACGGAGAGCCACCCAGTCAATCTCAGGCAGCTGCACTGCATCTGGCTCCGTGCTTTCGGGCAGAGTGACCGCTTCCAGCACCTCCTCGTAGATCTCCTCACTGTAGGAATAGGCGTTCAGAGCCTCCGCCAGCCGATAGAAGGCAAAGAGGGAGATACCGGCACAGAATACCAGCAAAAGCAGAATAGAACACACCCAATTTGCAGCGTTTCCGTTTTTCCGCATCACTGCTTCCGCTTTCGGTACAGCACCACGGCACCTGCGATACAGATCATCATGGATACGACACCGACCTCAGCCCACAGCATCGGATCATAGGAGTCGCCGGTCTTGGGATTGCTTCCGGGGATGTCAGCACCCACCTCATTGGAGGGAGTGGTGGGGTTGTTATCTGCGTTGCCGGATGCGACGTTGCGATAATTGCGGCTTGCAGCGGTAGCGGGAATAGCGGCACGGAAGGACACAGAGCGGGATTCCCCAATCTTCAGAGTGCCGATGTCCCAGCTGACCTTTCCGCCGTGACAGGTGCCGCCGCCGGTAACGCTTCCGTCCTCATAGATCAGTCCGCTGGGAATCTTGTCCTCCAGCTCCACGCCGAAGGCATCACTGGTGGCATCCCCTGCGTTGGTGACGGTCAGGGTGTAGGTAATGACATCGCCGCCCTTGCCGGTGAGCTTGTTCTGGATAGCGGCTCCGCTGTTGAGAGCCTGCGTTTTCACCACACTGAGCTTGGGAGAGATAATCTTGGTGCCGCTCTCACTGCTCTGAGCCGGTTTGTCGGGGTTATTCTCGCAGTCCACGGCAGCGGAATTGTAGATGGTAGCGGGTGCCGTGACAGCAGTGCTCACCCTTGCGGAGATGGTGAAGGTTTTGGTTTCACCCGCAGCGATGTTATAGAGAGAGTACACGCTGCCCTTCTGAGGAGCGGAGGTCTTCTGGAACACAAGCCTCTCATCCAATTGGTCGGTGACGGTGACATTGTTGGCTCTGGCATCACCGGCGTTGACCACGGTGACGGTGTAGACCAAATCGCCCTTCTTCACGGCGACATCAGACTGCTGCATGGTCAGCTTGTCCACGGTTTTGGTGATAATCAGCTTGGGGGAACCCACCTTCGCCTCCACAGACTGGCTTCGCATGGGGTCCTTGCGATGACCCGACCCATTTGGAGATTCAAGCAAAGGAACATTCGCTGCTGTCACTGTGCCGCTGTTGGTGTAGGTCACGTTATAGACCGTGACGGGAATCAGTGCCTTGAAGGAGAAGGTCTGCTTTTCACCGATTTTGAGACTGTCGATATCCCAGCTTACCTTGCCGTCTTGGTAGGTGCCGCCGCTGTTCTTCACATAGATGAGGCCCTTGGGCAGCGTCTCGGTAACGGTCAGCTCGTAAGCATCACCGGTGGCAGAGCTTTTGTTTTCCACCTCCACCGTATAGGTGATGATGTCGCCTGCCTCAGCTTTAATGGGTTCAGAAGTAGGGCTATTTCTGTCCACCGCCTGCTTTTGGGTAATGGAAAGCTCAGGAATACCATCCAGCTCGTTGGTCATGGCAAGGCTCCTGCTGATATGCGTCACAAACTGATTGAGGTCATCCAGACGAAAGCTCTGAGGAGTCTCGTCCAGCTTATAATACTTCGCTGCCTGCTGCTCCTTGAAATAATAGCGACCGCTGTTGCCGTTGCAGGCGATGGGAAGGTCTTTGGATACCTCAAGGATACCATTCTCGTTGGTTTCTGCCGTTGCGAGGAGAGTATCCGCCTCCACGATGACGGTTCCATCATGAGCGATGATGGCATCCTCGTTGTACAACCCGAAAACCGCACCTACAACCTGCTCACCGTCCAGAGAGTCGGTCTTGGTCAGGGTCACGGACTTGGTACGGCTCCGCTCATGGTCAAAGTTGATTTTCTCCTTGACCTGCTCCTCAAACTGCCCCTTCCAACCAAAGCTGACCTGCTTTTCCTCTTTGGTGAGGAGGTAGCCGCAAGGAGCGTGAAGCTCCGTCACAGTGTAGGTTCCCAGAGGGAGGGTAATGGATACGGTGCCGTCCTCATCATGCTGAATATCAGTGTAAGGACAGCCGTTGCTAAGAAGCTGGGTCTCATAGGTCTGCTCCTTCGCCTTGCAGACAGAGCATTTATCCTGATAAGTGACAGAGCTTTCCTTTCCGACCACGATAGTTGCGATGTTCTCGCCCTTGTGATACCAGAGAGAACCCTGCCCATCCTGCGTAGTGATGTCCTCAGCGGCTTTTACGGAGAATACGGCACCCTCAAGCTGAGAGGCCTCATAGGTGAACTCCTTCTCGCTGGTGAGACCAAACGCATTGGATAGAGCCTGCTTCAAGGAAGGAGCGGAATAGCCACTGACCGTCTCGCCGGTGCAGGTGAAGGTCAGTTCCACATGGGTTTCGGGGTCGCTGCACTCCACCTGAAGATACTCGTCATAGCCGATGATCTCCTCACCATCGTAAATGGGGCGGTAATCATAGGTCAGGTCGCTTCCCACGGTGAAGATGGCATCCCTCTGAGGATTGAAGAAGCCGTTGGGAGCGTTGATCTCATGAAGGGCATAGCTTCCTGCCTTCAGCTCCTCCACAGTAGTGATGATACCTTTATCATCCGTTGTCCAAGGGCTGCCTTCGGTGCCGATGGTCACGGTCTTGGAGCCATCCTTGTAGGACTGACGAATCAGGTCTTTTTCAGAGTATGCACCGTTTTTGTCACAGGCATAAAGGAGGAACTGGGCGTTGGGCTTCAACACATTCTTGCCGGTGTCCCTGTCCACCTTGGAAATCTCCACATACCGCCCTGCCACAAAGTCCAGAAAGCTGAAATTGAGGGTCTGGGGGCTGCGGCTGTCCTCGGATACGATGGCATACATGGCTTGAGCGGTATCCAGCGTTTGGTCGGGCGTTTCGGTTTCACAGAGAACGTACTTGCCGAAGGGTAGCTCAGGACTGAGAGCATAACCGTCCTTGTCGGTGGTGATGTAGTCCACACGGTACTCGTTCTGTGCATCTGCCTTCACAAGACCAGTGGTCTGAGATTGTTCATCCTCAAAAACAATTGCAGTGGGGAGGTCAGAGAGGTTCACGGTCACGCCGTCCTTCTTGACCTCATGGTTGCGGACAGCACGGAAGAAGGCGGTCCAGCCGGATGCACTGCAAACGGCAGAGGCGTAGTCGGTGGCAGCCGCATACTCCAGCAGCTCCTTCTCCAGATAGATGCCGAACTTCGCACCGGAGAGAGGCTTGCTGACAGTGCCCTCCACCTTCTGCTTGTGGATGCGGATGGCCTGCTTCATGACCTGCTCGGTGACGATGGACTTGCTCTGCGTCTCGGTCTGGAACTGCTCCTGATTGGCGGTCATCCCCTCGGCACAGGCGTTCACGGGATAGCGGGTACTGTCCAACAGATACCCTTCGGAGGGCGTGATCTCCTGCACATACCAGCCGTCTCCCGCAACGAACCAGCCGTCGAAGTCGAAGTGTCCCTCGTCATCGGTGGAGGCTGTGGCAACCAGCTGCTCATCATCATACAGACCGTAGACGGCCCCCTTCAGAATTGCATCACCCTGAGCGGTAGCATCTGCGTCAGTTTCTTCGTCGATTTTGGAAAGAGAACGATTGGATGAACCGTTTCCAGAGAAGCTCCACTTCTTCAGAGTTCCCTCAAATCGTACCTCGGTGGCCTCCTCAGCGTGGGTCTCGTCGTTATAGCGGACATCCACGGTCTGAGGGTCATTTCTGACATACTGGGTCAGCTCCTGCACCGCATCACCGCTGCACGCCGCAGTTTTGGGTACTTCAGAGGCGGACAGCTCTGTGATGGTGTAGCTGCCGATGGGAAGATGCTCGAAAACTGCCACACCCAGCGGATTGGTGACGGCATACTGGTTGATGCTCTGACCGGACAGTGATGTACCGCTCACACGATAGGCAAAGCCCGCCTTGCTGTCGTTGTAGTGATGCTGACGCTCAGAGGCGATATTGTACCGGTCGGCGGGAGCGGTCTCAATGGACTTGATGACCTTGATGCTGCCGGTCTTGAACACATTTTTTGTTTCCACTTGGGTCACTGTGCCTTCGCCCACCACGATGGAGGTGATGATTCCATGGAGAGCGTCCCACCACAGGGGGATCTCTCGCTCACCGTCCCCAACAGCCTCCTCCGTCAGCGTGTAGTCACCCCCGACGGGGACATCTTGGAAGATGAGCTGTCCATTCGGGTCGGTCTTTCCACGCTGGTCAACCGCCTGCCCCTCCTTTCCGATGCCGGTGAGACGATAGAAGAAATCTCCTGCGTTCTGAATCGTGCCGGAGGGGTCCTTGAGCTTGTTAGTCACCTCCATCGAACCCGTCGGCGGGGACGGCTCCTCAGAGGGCTCCACGCTCTCCGATACAGGGGGTACAGCTTCGGGGACAGGCACCGCCAGAGCCGTTCCGGTGAAGTAGCTGCCCACGAGGGAGCACACCATTGTCAGTGCCAGAACCCGTTTTCCGAGAGCCTGATTCCATTTTTTCTTGACGTTCATATAAATACCTCACTTTCGTTTCGATTTCATAAAAAACAGCACCTTCCACAGTGGGAGATGCTCTTGACGGGTAGTATAGGATATAGAGTTTCATATCAGTAGTCTGCCTTATGGTGCCAGCCCTGCTGCTCCTTGTCGGAGTAACCGAACTGACTGAGGTCGTCCTTCATGGAGAAAAAGGAGGCTGCCGCCACAACGATTCCTCCCAGAGCCATAATAACGATGATTGCGGGAACCAGCCATTCCATCTTCTTTGCTCCTTCCTTATCGTGCTGCTGCAACATGAGTGATCGCCCCCCAGATACGATTGGTGTCGTTGTTGATGCCCAGAATCCGCACGGTCACACGGGAGCCTCTGGGCGGTCTGCCTCTCTTGCCGTGGCTGCACAGACAGTCGATGCCGCCGTCCAGTGCAACGAAGATGCCGGTGGTGTCCACCATGCTCACCGTCCCCACATAGCAGTTGCCCACAGAGTAACGGCGGAGAGCCTTTTCATAAGGATTCTCGGCTGCCTGCTTGACAGAAGCGGTGACATTGACGGAGCCGGTTCGACGGTTCTTTTCCAGCGTGAGGATTTTGACGAGGATTCTCTGACCGCTCTGATACACCGAGGAAGCGTCCATCATCCTCTGATAGCTCAGCTCCCGCAGCGGGATGTAGGTCTCCACGCCGAAGAGGTCAACGAAGATGCCTGCACGGATGACGGAGACAATGCGGGCTTCGGCACAGGCCCCCTCAAAGAGATAGTCGCTGCCGTTGCGGTCTCGTCCGAAGTAGTACTCCCGCCGCTTGGCTCGCATGGCCTCCAGTCGGCTGGCGACGGCGATACCGTTCCTCTGGTCGATGCCCTTCACCAGATAATCCACCTCGGCACCCAGACGCTTGGTCAGAAGGAACTGCATGGAATCTCTGGGAGAGCGTCCCTGTTCATCGGTGGGCGGAATGACTGCCTGCTCTGCGGGAATCATCACCTTCCAGTCGCCGTGGTAGAGGACTGCGATGGGCTTGCCCTCTGCCGTTTCTACGCCGTGGATGGTTCCCGTGAGGATGCGTCCGCTGCGGAAGGACTCCACCAGATCAAGGAGGTCGCTGCGGGCCTTGTCCCGTTCGGTCTGGACGGTGGGACGCTCATCAATGGAAACGACAGAAATCCGCTGCTGCCTGCCGGTCGCAGGGTTCCCAGACTGAGATTCGTCCCCAAACTGACTTTTTTCGGGAGATTCAGAGGGAGCAATCCGGGAAGGGGAATCCCCCTGCGACTCATCCTCTGCCTGTTCAGAGTGAGTATGGGGAATGTACGGCACTTCAGAGTCTCCAGACTGAGATTCGCTCCCATACTGGGTTTTTGCGGGAGATTCAGAAGGCGAAATTCCGGAAGGGGAAACACCCTGCGGCTCATCCGCTGCCTGTTCAGAGTGAGTATGGGAAACAGTCGGTGCTTCAGAGTCGTGGAACTGAGATTCACTCCCAAACTGGCTTTTTTCGGGAGATTCAGAGGCGAAGATCTCGGAAGACGCATTGCTCAGCTCCTCATCCGCTGCCGTTTCAAAGTCAGTCTGGGGAGCTGCGGGTACTTCAGAGTCGTGGAACTGGGATTCGTCCCCAAACTGACTTTTTTCAGGAAAACCGGTGCCGCCTTCGGGCACTGCGAGGGCCACATCGTACTGCTCCAGAGGATTCTCCGTTCCGGTCTGGAAAGGATACACGGGTTCAAAGATGGATTCTGACATAAAAAATTACCTCCTGTTAAATAAACGTGATTACGAATTGTATTTTAAAGTGAGTTTCACAGCGAAAACCAATCTGGGGGCATAGAGCCTAACCGTAAATAAGCAGCACACCGCTGACTTGTTTATTTTCTGCCATATCACTGCGAAATTTTTTGAAAGCCGTCAGGATTCCTGCAAAATTTCACAGCAATCTGGCAAAAAATCTCCTGCGTCATCGGTGTACCTTTATCTACGGTTAGGCTCTAAAACCCTGCCGGCGGGTCGCTGGTTCTGTTGAGCAGGCTTTTGGAGCCGCCCTTTTTTGGAGCTGACGGCTTCTTCGGCTCCGGTCTGGTTTGGGGTTCCGGTATGACCGGCGAGTAATATAGAGTCTGAACCGGGTTGTAATCCAGAATGGATACCGGCTGCATCTCCTTTATCATGGGGTGATTGGTGTAGTCGAACTTCGCTGCTTTCAGCAGGTTGTGACCACGGATGATGATGAGCAGTTCGTCATTGGAGAGCCGCAGCACCTCATCGGGTGTCAGCAGCCGACGCTTGCCCTGTCCTTCGCTCTGTCGATATTGGGGAATGACCTGAGCCACGGCAATGGTCTGCCGCACGGTCATGGTTGTATTGACCTCAATGGACATCTCACCGCTGCGAGCAGAAATGTACTCTGCTGTAACGTCATCGGTGCAGCCCAGCATGAGCTGGATGTCGCAGTTGCCGATGATCTCCGCCCAGAGGTTATTGCCGTAGCGGTTCTGGAGCTGCCCCAAGCTCTGCACCACCACCATGACCCGAATATCACGGGAGCGGATGGTGGAGAGAGAACGGGCAAAGTCGCTGCCATCGGGGGCCGCCCCCAGCTTACCCACGTTGTTGAACTCATCGAAAATGAGATTGACGGGAATATCACAGTGACCGCCGGGACGGGTATCGGCGTAGCGAACCAGTCGGATGAACAGGAACGAGAAGAACAGGGACGAGAGAAAGGACATGGTTGCGTCCTGATCGCTCAGAACAACAAAGATAGCGGTTTTCTCTCGTGCCGGTGCGGTGAGGTCGATGTCAGACTGGCTTGTGATCCGCTGCACCGCCTCTGTCTGAAGCACCTGCAAGCGGGTTCCCAGACCCAGTATGATACCGGATTTCACCGTGTCACTGGACTGGGCAAACAGGTTATAGGGTGCCTTCGCAGGATGGGTCACAGGCAGCTGCTCAAAGATAGAGGTCAGCTGCTTTTCGGTATACTGGGTCAGCATTTGGTACACGGCGGGCAGATGCTTGGTGTTGGGGTCACGGGTCTTGTCCTGATCCACATATAAGACCAGTGCCTTCAGTAGATTCAGCTCGCCGTTGTCCCAGAAGGCATCCCCCTTGCCGGTGCTGGTGTTGGAGATGATAACGCTGCAAAGGGTCTGAGCCAGAAGGGAGTCCCCGTTGAGGTCGCCCATACAGTTCCACGAGTCGCTGTGCTCAGGACTAACCAGATTGTAGACCTGTACTCGGTATCCGTTCTTGCGGAACAGCTCGGAGCAGTCGTTGTACAGCTCGGCTTTTGGGTCTGTAATGACCACCGATTCACCACGGCGGATGGCGGAGAAAATGGATGGTCTGATAACACCTCTGGACTTCCGTGTGCCGGATGCACCGAATATGGCAATGTGGCGGTTCAGGCGGGTGTCCTTGGGCATACAGATGACGTTTCCGCCTCTTGCTCCCAGAATCACACCGTCTGCCTCGGCTGGGGACTTGATCTCCAGAACCTCATGAAGCTCCTGCTCGGTCATCCATGACGCTGTGCCGTAGGTGCCGTCCTTTGCAACCCGAAAACCACGGTCATCATAGGTCTTGCTGTCAAACTTATCGTGAAGGGTGACGTAGGCAACAATGCCTGCCCCTATAAAAGAACAGCAGAGAACCCCCTTCAAGCCGTTGCGGGTGAATGCCTGCTGGACGCAGAACAGAGGACTCCATTGAATGGGGGCCATCTGTGCCTGACCGGTCATGCCGCCGGAGTCCATCCACCGCTGATAGTTGGTCAGGAGCTGCCCGATGAGACCGTCCAGCCAGAGCAGACCCATCAGGCTCAGCAGAATGGCTGCAACAATGGCAGCCGTCCGTTTCTTGTCATTCATAGGCATCGTCTCCTTCCAAAAGTGCCTGTTCCACATCGTCCATGGATATCAGCTTGATGCGAACCTCTTTGGAGAGGACAGAGCGAACCAGTGAGAGCTGCTCAGGGAAGCAGAACACTTCGTATCTCCAAGGCTCCGCTTCTATGGGGTCCATGATGTTCACTAACCTCGTGAGGTCTCCATCCAGATGAGAGAACATATAGGTATCATTGAGGTAGGCATCACAGTCAACCGGCAAGTACCCGCTTGAACAGTCCACACCAAACATGACTTCTCTCAATCTGGATTTCCAGTCTGGGAGAGTCATCAGCTTCAGGAAGCGAATCCCGAACTCATCAAGTGGGATAAAGTGGATGTGGCTGTATACGCTGTTAAATCGAAAGTGCAGCTGCTCCTTCTTTTCCATAACGGCGATGGAGCGAATGGCAATGTCATAATCCTTGCCAAAGAGAATGGCACTGTTCACATTCTCGATCAGGGCATTCATGCGGGAAAGCTCGGTGAGATCAAGGAGTACCTTATATTCGCTTCTTCCAACCCACTTCATCAGGGCGTTGCGGGTGTTGTAGACTGCGTAGACCTCGTTGTGGAAAAATGCCGCTCCAACGATTCTGGAGAACATGGTTTTGTTAATCTCCTCCGTTACCGCTGAGGCATTTTTCAGACTTCTGGCAAGGTAGAAGGTACAGCCCTCTGCAACAATCCGTTGCCTCTCCGCCTTTTGCAAGCTGGGAAGGAGATACGGTCTGAACTCAATGCCTGCCCGCATCATCATAGCAACGGCTTCCGCCACCCGATGATGTCGGTCAATGCGGATGGCCTCACCACTGAACCGATGTCCATCATAGGCGTTCATATAATACTCGTAGGCTCCATCGTATAGATGTGGAAGAATCTCAACGCCCGGTCGAAAGAACCGAACCGTCTTGCCTGCCCCCTTTCCACTGAGCTGAAGCAGCTTGCCACGAAAGACCTTCTCGCCGTCCTCTGTGCGATAGGACTGAGCACTTTCCAGCTTGTGAACCTGCAATCTGACCACTCTCGGATTGCCGAGCAGGGGCAGAGAGCGTACAGGAAACTCACCCGTAACGCTCAGAATTGTTATGAGATTGTGTGTATGACTGCCGGGGCGAAGTGCAATCATGATGACCTCCTTTTCCGCTTCCTGCGTCGGGCGGCTCCGTCCACTTGCTTCCTCTTGCGTACTGAATTGCCGCAGCTGCGACGAAGCAAATTCCTTGATATATCAGCATTTTTGCGATTCAGGGCGGTCGTGACGATTTTGAGCGGCGGTTTTGGGCTGTTTTTGCAACTGTTATCTCGTCGCAGAATGTCGTTTTTCAAAGAGTTTCACCCCCTCATCCGGGAAGGATGGCTCCTTCTCCAACCACTCCAAAAAGTTCTCAAACGGCACGACGTAAACCTCCGTCCGCTCTTCCGTTCCTGCAACGCTGGTGTAGTAGTGACGGCACCTCATAGGTGCGTCATCATAGAGAAGAAACATCGCAACCGAGTCCACAACCATGTTCAGTTCAATGTTGTCATGGTCACGATACTGCCGTTCCGGTCGGCTTCGGTCATAGACATGGCGGAAGATAAGGACACAGTTATCATAGCGAACCGGCTCGGCATCTCTGAAAAAGTCCTGCATAGCAGGATACAGCCAGCCTCGGATATACTCGGAACCACCATGCTCCTTTCTGGGGAGCAGCATTGGAATACGAAGGCAGAACCAGTTCTCCTCTGTATACCCCATCTTCACGGGTATCTCAGCCAATATCGCTTTGTTGATAAGTTGAGGCGTGCTGGATACCCTTGTACAGAAGGGCAAGGAACGCACGATGAGAGCAAGACGCTCGGTATATTCCACACACCGCAGAGCAATGTGACCGGAAATCTCCCTCTTGTTTAGCTGACAGAGCATGGTAAGCTCTGTCAGACTTTGACTGACACGCTTGATTTGCTTCTCTGCCGCCTGAATGTTCTGTTCCATAGCGGATGCTCTATGTTGATCCATACTTTGTGACCTCCTCCGTGTAAAAGGTAATGTTCGGCTCCTCCTGCCCGTCATAGTCCACTGTGGCAAAGAGACAGGGAACCTTGGGCAGCACAAGCCGTCGTGCCATCTCCACATTGGGCAGCACGATGATGTATTTGAGGTCCTCCTGCACCTGCAAAAGTCTGGTAAGGTGACTTTCTCCTTCATAGAGGACAACAATCTCATATCCCACGTTCTCCTTGAGGAAAAACAGCTGCGAGGGGAAGGTTGCGGGATAGTGAGCCATAGGGTGAACGTGCTGAATGAACCGCAGCAGCACCCAGACAGCAGTGATGAGCCGCTGGTCAGGCTTGCACACCTCATCCAGCCCCAGATAGTAGCCGCCTACATCGGTGAGATAGCAGTTTTTCTTCAACCGCTGGATGGTACGTTCCGCTGAGTTGGGCGGCTGGTCATACAGAAGCCGAATGATCTGCGACTTGGGCAGTGCTCCATACTGGCTGAGCCAGTGGAGGATGTATCTTTCGTTGGGTAATAGCGTCAAATTGGGACACCTCCTTTGAAATGTGTAGGAATTGGCGAATGTACATTCGTTGATTCCTGTGCATTTAGCCGTTTTGGGCAGCTTCACCCTCCTGTCTCCGCTTCAGCAGAGCCTCCAGCTCGGCACGGTCGGTGGTAATCATCTCCTGTTCCAGCTTGGATGCCTTGACTGTGATGGGGATTTTTGAGTTGTTGGAGCAGACAAGAGCCTCGCCACGCTCAAAGCGGGTGATGGAGCGGATCTCCGTCTTGGTCAGCTTCAGCGTCTCCTGAACGTACTCCGCCTCGTCCGGCTCCAGATTGAGGATGATCTTGTTTTTGGAGTTGTTGATGATGGCTCGTCCATACTTGCCGTCGTCCAGACCGAAGAAGTCGCTCAAGTCCTGCGTGGCGGCAATGGCGGCACCACCGAAGCCTCGAATGACTTTAAAAATTTCCAGACAGAAGTTGGCTGCCAGTTTGTTGGAGGAGGCACCGATGAGCTGCCATATCTCGTCGATCATAATGGCTTTCTTCTTGGTGCGGTCTGCCTTGATGTTGTCCCAAACGTAGTCGAGGGCGATCATCATGCCCACGGGGAGCAGCTTACCCTTCAATTCTGACAGGTCGAGAACGATGTACTTGTTAGAGAGGTCCACATTGGTCTGGCGGTTGAAGCTCTGGGCAGAGCCGGTGACAAAGCGGCTGACGATGGTAGCCAGTCGGGAGGTCAGGGGATTTTCCAACAGATGCTTGTGGAGGTCACCCAGAATGGGCATGGTCTTCATCACCGGCGGTGAGACCTTGGCATTGACATAGAGGGAAGCGTTGTCGTGGGTGATACCGAACTCGTTGTAGGTCTGGATCAGAGCCTCGTCCAGCATTTGCTCCTCCTCATTGGTCATATCAGGTATCAGCAGAGAGAAGAAGATCATGAGCTGCTGAATCTTCCGAGCCAGCATGGAGTCCATACTGGTGTAGTCGATCTCGTCGATCAGCTCCATCTCAGGGGAAATAGTGTGGCGAATCTCCATCACGTTGATGCAGTGGGGTGAGCCGGGGGCGATCTTGATGAACTCGCCGCCAATCTTGGAGCAGGCCCGCTTGAACTCATGCCCCTTGATGGGAGCAATGATGTAGCACTGGATGCCTCTCATTCTCATGCGGAGAGCGAGGAGCTGCATGGTGAAGGTTTTGCCCGCACCGCTTGTGCCGCACATGGTCAAGTTGGCATTCTTGTTCTTCTTGGTGTTGAACAGGTCAACGATGCAGAGGGAGTTGTTGTGGCGGTTGATGCCCAGCAGAACACCGGAGTCATCCGACATCTCAAAGCTGGTGAAGGGATAGGTGGAGGCAGCACCGCTGGTCAGCACGTTGCGGCGTGTCTTCCGTTCCAGTTTGGGAGAAATCTGGACGAAGGGCGACACCGACTGCAAGGCTGCCTCCTGCTGAAAGCGGCACTCGCTGGTGTAGATGTCGGTGGACTTGAGCATATCCACCATCTGCCGTTTCCGCCACACCATCTCCTCATAGGTCTTGGCGGAGATGGTCACGAAAACGCTCAGATAAAACAAATCCTCATTGTTATTGGCGATGCCGTGCTTGATGAAGTAGCCCGCCTGAATGGAGTTTGCCAGCTCCTCATAGTCGGTGCTGGTGTCCTGCATACTGCGGAGCTTGGTGCGGTTGAGGCGGATTCGCTGAGCCACCTTGTCGATGACCTTGCTCCGATTCTCCCGACACAGGTGAATGTCAATGTCAATGCCCTCACCGGCGTTGATAAGGGAGGACATCCAGCCCCCACGCACCACACTGGGAAAGCCGTCCGCCTTGATATAGAGGTAGCTGTAGTACAGACCGTCCATGACGATGTAGTTGTAGTGGGTCAAGTCGATACCTCTGGGAGCGATAAAGTCGGAGATGGGAATGGGCGGCACGGGGTCTACGCCCAGCACCAGCTTTCTGGAGGCCATCGTGTCCAGAACCACCCTGTCCACCCGACTTTGAAAGGGTTCATCCACGCAGGAGCGGCGGTTGTAGAACATATAGAGAATCTCAGCGGTGGCCTCATCAGGGTCTTTTGGATTGAGGATGGTGTTTCCGCACTGCATAAAGTAGGTGCGGGCGTTTCGTTCCGCCGTGGTCAGCATCCCGTAAATCTTGCCGTAGTCGTCCTCCTCACGCCCGATGGTCTCATACTGGAAGATGAGGAAAAAGCGGCGAGTCAGAGCCTCACGGTTGCCGATGTCCTTGATGAGCCGGATATAGTCCTCACTGTGCTCTTTGCACCGCTCATTGTCCTCCAGCTCCAGCTCCTTCCGAAGCAGGGAGATGTGCTTGTCCGAGTCCGCCTTTCGGGTAAAGGACTTGATCTGAAGCCTCATGGGAGAGATCTTCAGCCAGCTGGCAAAGGAGGAAATGATGTTCATCTGCTCCTCACCGGAGCGAAGGAGGAAGTTGATGGGTTCTATCTCCAGAATCTTGATATACCGCCCGTCGGTGGTCTCGATGATACCGTTTGCAAGGTTCTTGATGGGCAGAAACTCCTGAACAAATTCCAGCTTTTCCGCCTTATCGCTTGCGGGAGCGGCGTTTTTTCCTGCGTTTCCGCTTTTTTGCGGGCTGCTTTGGTTTTGGCTGCGGCTTTGCTTTCGGCTGCTTGCCGGGGTTTTTGAGCTGTGACGGGTCATAATGGTATCCCACCCTTTTGAAATGTAATTTCCTTCTTTTGAGCCAGAAGGAGCAGATATGTCCTAAAAACTGAAATAAAGAGTCGCCGTCAATGCCCATGGCGGACAGCACACCCAGAGGGAGCAGCGTCACCACCATGACCACGATACGGATGGTAGCGGGCATGGGGATGACGAACAGCTCAGGGTAGCCCAGCAGGAGCAGCAGAAGCACCGTTTCCACGGCGTTTCGGGTCTCCACCAGACCGCCCATGAGCTTTCCTGAGTCGGTGTAGTTCGCCGGTATCGCATAGGCACTGACGTAATCACGATCATCGTTCAACTTGTATCACCTGCCGATCCTGTAGATGTATGCGGTGGTCTTGTAGCGTCCCAGCCGCAGAGCGTAGTTGTGGTCGCCAACGTAGATGTCCACACGGCTTTTGTCGTTCTCAATGCCGGAGCCGCCTCGATCCTCCACGGTGTAGAGGGTGCCGTTTATCATGATCTGGGTTCCGAAGGGGTAATAGCTGGACATGGCGACCATCCCTGTTGCCACCTGCTTTCCGCTGGCAGTCACTCCATGAGCGGTGCTGCCGCAGCATTTTTTGCAGGCACAGTAATGGGTCACGTCCACGGTCAGGCTGTAGAGAGGTTCACCACTGACAGGGGTGCCGCCGTGGGTGTTGTTGACCTTGGCGTTGTAATCCACATTGGAGGGACGGCGAAGCACCAACCTTGATTCATAGCTGGGCGAGTTGAGCACCACACCGCTGCCGCTGGAGGAATGTACCCACATCCGCTGACCGCTGTTGTTTGTGCCGGCATACATGAGAACGTGCTGCCAGCCGCCGCCGGAATCTGCCAGAAACCCTAAGTCACCGGGGAGAAGCTGGGCTGCCGTAATCGCCTTGCTGTTGGGGAACTGGGAGGAGGTGCCAGCCCCGATGTCCTTACCGAGAGCCGTTTCGTAGACCCATGCCGTAAAGCCGCTGCAATCGAGACCGTAGGGCTGGGTAGTGCCTGTTGTCTTGGAACCGGCTGCCGTGACCACTCTGGGCGTACCCCATGCCTCATTCCAACCTGCGGAGGATTTGCCGCCCCAGAAATACGGGACTTTGCCTACCAGACTCAATGCTGTGCTGAGGATATACTGGCGGGTGGGGTTGCAGTCCTGCGTGTTGACGAAGGCAATCAGCTCCTCATCCGTCAGATTGACCCCTGTTCCGGTCTCCAAGGTGCCGTAAAGGGTCATTTTCAGGGCGTTTGCCATGCTGTTCACCACATCGCTGTTGCTCCGTCCCCAGTTGTCATAATCCGCCTCCAAATCAAGCTCGAAGGCTTTGGCGATCACCGCCTCATCAAAGGGATGGATGGTGCATTGGGCATAGCTGAGGGTCACGGTGCTGCTCTGACCGCTTGCGTTGGTGGTGGTGATTTCCTTCGTTTTTATCTCAACCGTGACGGGAAACATCCTGTCAGCCACTTTTTTCAGCTTTTTCTTCATATCCGATGCACTGGTCTCCTTCTGCTCCATGGAAACGGAGTAGGCGGAGAGGATAAAGCTGACATCGTAGCCGGTGGATGCCTGAGCGTTGTTGATGAGATTGTTCATGGACAGGCGGTAGTCGTAGCCGCCGCTTTCGATGATGGTGTCCACCTTGTCCAGCGACTTGTTGTAGGCAGAATCCACGATCTCCGTCACCGCCGAGGCAAGCTCTGCGTAGGATTGTGAGATGCTGCCCGTGGGGTCAGTGCCGTCCAGTCCAAATACGCTGTTGGTGACCACCGTGGGCAGGCTGGCGATCAGTATCACGATAATCAGCAGGAGAAGGCACAGACAGACGAGAATCCGATAGAGTCCGTGCCGCATCGACCATGCCGCCGAGAACAGCGCACCGTAGGGACCACCCACAGCGGCACCCTTTGCGATGCCAGCCACGGCTTTTCCGCCCTCCGCTCCTGCCTTGAGCATCTGTGCCGCCGAATGAGCACTGCGGAGAGCCTGAGCATAGTTGTCTCTGCCGTCACCAAGCTGGCTGTTATCCATTTCTGCCATTTCATCACCTCTTCTTCATAAATTTGTTCATAATAAAGAGGGCTATGCTTGACACATAACCCTTTTCGTTTAAGGAATCTTTCGTTTTGGTGGTCTGATCTCTGAACCAGAAAGCGGTTTCGGCGGAGCGTATGGCTGCGGGGTGCTGTGATACCGCACAGAAGGGATGGACTCTGTTTTCAGTTGGCCATTCTCGTAGACCGGCTTGCCGTCCTGATAAACGGGATGATGCTCCACATAGGGCGTACCCTGAATGGCGTACCACTGATGACCGTTTTTGTCCTCGTAGATGGTAGAATCGCCTCTTGGGGCACGATACAGGGAGGCATCGTAAAAGGCGGTGCCGGAGCCGTCGGGGTGAAGCACCTCCATGCGTCCCTCTGCCCGCTGCATCCCGTCCACAGAGGAAACGGATGAGGTAAAGCCGGGCATGAAGTTCTGGAACTGTGCCAGATTGAAGGCTTCTGCACCGTTTTCCGTTCCGGGGTCGAAGCTGGGCGGCGAGCCATGAGGCTCCATGGTGTACCAGTCCACGCCGCTGGAATCGGTAATGGTGCCGTGGGGGGCTTCCGGCTCCTCGAAGAATCCGGAGCTGAACCAGATGGAGTCTCCTGCAGGTGTAGACGCTGCCAGCAGACCTTCGCCTGCGGTTCGGAGCAGCGTGCCGCTTTCCGCCTTGGGGAAGGTGGATGTGATCTGACCCGCTTCCTCCGCCGTTCCTGTAAATTCGGGTGTGGGGAAGAAATCCGCTTTGCCCGCTCCTGCCGCCGTCTGATACCACTTGGAGCCGTCCGAAGCGGAGACGATGGAATGAGGACAGGCTGGCGGTTCGTACTGGTCTGCACTGAAGAGCTGCACGTCGCTGGACTTGCCCTCCTCGTTGGTTGCGGTGGTGCTGATGTGACCACCGGTAATTTCGGTTCCTGTCAGCTCGTGACCGCCAAACTGAGGCATGAAATTGCTCAGACTGCGGTCTGCGATCTCGCCGCCGATGCTGCCGGAGACCTTGGAGCTTCTGGATGCCACCGATGCGATGGATTCACCCGTCAGGGTCGCTCCGTTGCGGGCTGCCATGCCGCCAAAGGCTCGACCGGCAAAGCCCAGACCACCCGATGCACCCATGCGGACACCGCCATTGACCACGGAATCCCGCACATAGGAGTTGGGCTTGAATCGGCTGGTGAAGCCGGAGGCGATGTTCTGAGCCGTGGCAGCAGCCGAGGCAGTGGAGGCTCCACCCGCTGCGGCTGTGGCAGCGTTCTTGAAGATGCTTCCTGCACTTTTCATGCCGCCTCCGCCCATGCCGCCGATGACCCTTGCCGCCATCAGCATCTCCATACCCATAGCAGAGCCGGTCTGAGCCACGTTCATCCCCAAAGTGCCGAGGTAGCTGTCAAATCGCTGAGCCACCTTCAAGAAGGCCAATGCACAGAACAGCCAGAGGAACATATTGCCCTTGCCGCCGTTCAACGCACCGCCGTTTCCGACGAACTGCCCCACCGAGCTGTCGAAGCCACGGAGGAACCAGACGTTCATCACCAGCATAACGAGCTGAGACCCCACCATTCGGCACCAGCTTTTGAACACGGCGTTGGTTGCCTTTGCTCCGCCCATGCAGTAAGCCAGCGGAGAGGTGTAGCTGAGAACACCCACCACCACATAACGCTCCACCGTCTGGAGGAGCAGCTTGAAGTAGTTCCAGCCCAGCGAAATAAGGAGGATGAGCATGAGAATCTCACCCACAACCGTGGAGGAAACCACAAGGTCAACCAGTCCGTTGGTGATGGTTTCCTGCAAACCTGCGAAGGTGAAGTCCTCGGTTCCCATCTCAATTTCCATCAGGGCTGTGTAGGGAGCGGTTGCAATGTCCAGAGCGATCCGGAAAATGGGTTTGGCGTTGCCGATGAGGAAGCCGAACACGGCGGAGCGGGCAAGGAGCTGAAAGGGCGGCTCGCTCTCACTGATGGGACCGCCGAAGTTCTTGAACAGCTCCCAGACCGTGATGAGGAACAGCATTGCCCATGCCGAATACTGCATCACCGTGAACGCCTTGCCGAGAAAGGGGAAGTAACCCTCCATGACAGCCATATCTGTGTTGAGGGTGTTCAGAAATACGCCGGACACCGCATCCATCAGATCGCTGACCACACTGGACAGCCAGTCTGCGATGCCCTCGAAAATCCAATCCAGTATAAAGCATCACCTCGATTCTGATAAACGGGGATTGGATGTGTGCGGGTTAGCCGGTGTACTTGCCGCCTTCGATGAGGGGCTGGAGGTACGCCACGATGAAGCCAAGGGTGTTCAGGATGATCCAGGTGATGACGATCCGCTTGAGCCAGCTGGTTGCCTCGTCCACCGCCCGCTGGTTACGGGAGACCATGCGGATGATGAGAGCCACCGATGCCGCCGTGACCGCCACGATGGTGCTGATGCCCACCAGCTGACCGTAAACGTCCTTCATGATGGTGGAGAACCGGTCGAAGATGGTGTCAGCGTACACGGGCTGAACCGTGAGGATGAGCGAGGATGCCGCTCCCACCATCGACCAGTAAGCCGTTTTCAGCCTTTGGCGACCGTCTGAAAGGTGTAATGCCATAAAAATCACCTCCTTTCCGTGAAAATCGGCATGAAAAAACGCCATTTCGACCGACCGGTGAAGTCAGCGAAACAGCGTCTATGCCTTGTCCCACTATGGGATGGTAGTATTATAGCAGGTTTTGATTTACCTGTCATCGGCGTGGACCATGCAATTTGATTTGCGTTCAATGGGCAAAAAATGGGCATCAAATAGGCAAAAAATAGGCATCTGATTTTCACTCCCCACTCAATTGGTGGGTCCCATCATCATAAGCAGCTCCATCCACGCACTAATCTCCACATTGGGAGAAGACCAGAGCCGAATCGACAGAATCCTGAGAGCCTGACGACGCAGGCGGTAATACTGCCGTGAGGACAGCTGCAATCGGAAAAGCAGCTGCTCGTGGGAAAGCGGTTCCGGGATGACGTAGGTGCTGAAGAGGATGTTGTAGAGCCGCTCTCCGTCCTCCGGCTTCCGGCGGAGCAGAGAAAGAGCCTCGTTGACTCGATCCATGAGGATTCTGGATTTCTCCATGCTCCTCAGCCTGCTCTCCAGCATCTTGTTTTCCAGACTCATCTCCACATCGACCGAATCCAGCAGAGTATCCAAATCTTGGAAAGGACGGTTCAGTTCCTCAGATACCGTTACGGGAAAGTTTTCCAGAACCCACGCAATCGTCCTGTAGTTCTGCATGAGCACCTCCGTGTTTTGAATCAGAGCTTTCGTGACATCCTCACTGAGTTTCTTTCCTGCGGAAGAGGAAGGTTTTTCGTTGGTTTTCATTGGTAATTCTCCTTTTGCGTTAAGTAATATCAAAATTAGTAGAATGGGACTTCCGGGATGATGATGGGTGGCGGAACCGGAAGGCTTGGGAAAAACACCGGAGGTTCCTCCCTTAACTTCCCTTCCATGCAGTCATAATAATAACTCTTACAATTCCTACACAGAGAAATATACACGCGTATTATAGGGGCAGATTCCGCAACACCACATTCTGACGGATTGGGACAGGATTCGCCCACCTGTGCAGCAGGCTCCTGTTCTGAGGCGGAAGGGACAGGATCGGGTTCCATCTTGGGAGCCAGATCATAGCTGTACCAGTGGACTGCCTTGCAGATGCGGAGATTGTCGCTGCCACGATAGTTGGAGTTGGCAGCCATCTCACGAATCCGGTTCAGCACAAGCAGCACCTCTGCCTGTTCGGGCAGGGAGACCTCTTTGCCGGTGGGGTACAGCTTATTAAAAATCAGGCAGCCGAAGGAGCCGGGGAGCTTGTACAGCGTAAAGGCATCCGAGTTCTTTTTTAAGAAACGCCATACTTTGGTCTTTTCCCAGCCCCAGCGTTTACCCAGGGTCTCTAAAGTCAAAATGGCACCGTGCTTTCCGTACTGGATTGCAGGTGCCATGAAGGAGAAGATATTGTTCTTGTCGTTGCAGACGGTGTGACACCACAGGTCAAGCCATGCGTCCGCTTCCTCAAATTTGTAATGCTTGTCAACGAGCCGCTGAGTGATGCTTCTGGGCATACACAGGAAGCCGTAGCCGGTGGTGGTGTAAACAGCCCCATCCATGCACTCTGCCCCTGAGCACTTAACAACCCAGTCGGTAATCTGGTAGTCCAGCTTTTTGGTCTTGCGGTCGAGGGTGTAGGATATGTAACCAAGGTCAACCAGTTTGTCCAGCGTCTCCTGAGCCACAGCACGCTTCTTTGTGCCGAGGATGCTCTTCACGCCGACCATACCGCCTGACCACATACCGGGGACGACATCATTCTTGAAGCCGCAGTAGGTGGACTGCCCCTTGCGGAAGGCGGCACGGGAAGCCAGTCTTGCCCAGCTGCCCATGATGCCCTTGCCACGGGGTATGATATTGCGGGGCAGCTTGACCCACTGGTATTTCAGCAGACATTTCATAGGTTACACCTCCTTTGAACAAATTTGAATATTTAAGCCTCTTGAATGGCTTTTACATAAAAAACGGATCTGATTTTGACCACAACGCTGACCACAATTAAAAAATGCGTCGGGTGAAATTCAGAACTATCTAATCTCTATATCAAGAGATTGTTGGAGAGTTTGAGCGCATTAGAGAATAATTTACAGCAAATAAAAAAGCCCCTAATTTTTCTTTTGAAAAACAGAGGGTGATAAAATATATTAACTTTAATACATAGTCAAAAATCACTTGTTCTCCTTGGATATTCAAGAGCTTTTTGAACTATTTTGAGATATTGCATGATGAAGCAGAGTTCTAAAAGATTGACAAACAATGACAAATTCTCCATAATTACAGCAGTATAGTACCGTCATTGTTCAACTCCTGCAACCGCCTGTTTGGTGGACTCATTTGTGGTTTGCCTACAATTCTGACCACAAACAGGATAAGACATAAAAGAAAAATCAGCACATGATAGTGGCGAATTATGACCCATTCGACATAAAATGAAGTAAATAGTTAAAAAAACAACCATTTTCGAGCGAATGGCATTCAAGAGGTCAGCGGTTCGATCCCGCTTATCTCCACCATACAAAAGAGGTTAAAACTTAGGTTTTGACCTCTTTTCTTTTTGTTTTTCGGTATAAATGCCGTGTCAAGGTTTGCTAAGTGAAAAACGCCGCTTAGCAAAGTGTGACGCTGGTTGACCCAGTTTAGCAGGGTTTATGATGTAAAAATGATGTAGTGAATTTTATGCCAAAGGGTTTCTCCGCATCATTTTAGACATTTTGAGAAAAATCTTTCTCCACTGTTTTGAGACCATATCACTATTCTGTTTTGCGGCGAATAATAAAACGGCTTTCTTTTATAGCAATGATGTAAAAATGATGTAGAGCGGATAAGGTGTTTTTCACACTTTACCCGCTCTAACTCTTTGCTAAATTACGATATTCGTAATTTATTTACACAAAACGAACTTATATTCCATCTGCCTGTTTTCTTTTACAATCTCTGATATAATCTGCCCTAAAGGAGATATGGCTATGATTAAGATTTTGCTTTCTACCCGACTTGGCGAACGACGGTGGAAACAGGCCGACCTTGCTCGTTCCACCGGAATCAGACCCGCTACCATCAACGAGTTTTACAACGAGTTGACTGATAGGGTCAATCTGGAACACCTTGACCTCATCTGTAAGGCTCTCGACTGCGACATCTCAGATATTCTTGTCTTAGATAAGACCTCTGACCAGCCGAAGCATCACAGACCTCGTCAGGTAAAGTAACCGTCCTCCGCACTTAGACCCGATTGCTCCGGCTTTCGGGTCTTTTTTTATAAAACCTTTCCATCCTCAAACTCAAAGGCAATATGCACCTTTGCTCCAAGAGCGGCTCCAATTCTCTCCCACTCATCGACAGAGAATTTGCCAGTGTTCATTCTCTTATTCAACAGCTGAGGCGACCATTCCAATCTCCGTGCCAATTCAGAATTGCTGATTCCCTTGTATGCCAAAGCCATTTCGATAATCTGTTTTGCTGTCATGTTACCAGCTCCTTTCGCCTTTGAGTTTAAACTATATAGTTTATTTTGTCAATAAAAAATTTTAAAATTTTCACCCAAAAGTTTAAAATAAAGGGTTGTTATTTTAAACCAAATAGTTTAAAATAACAAATGTCAGGAGGGAAACCAAACGACAAAAAAGCCCGATACGAAGTCGGGCGAAGATGAAAGGGGGTTAAACAGTGTTCACTCTGAAAAGAGTGAAGGGAATCTGGCACTTATCCAACATCCCGTTCCCTTCACTCCATGCGGCACTCGCCGAGGCATTTAAGCATCGGTAAGTGAAACCCCGTAAGGGTCGCCGCTGATTGGTTGCCCCCAGTCAGCGGTTGACCTAAACAGAGTGTATCACAGAAAAGAAGGTTCGTCAAGAAGGGGCAAAAAAATCGGGTAGCACGCACCTACCACAGAGCTTGCTACCCGATCACCTGAAAGGTTGGTTAGGAGCCTAACCCTAACCGACCTTGATTATAGCCTACTACAAATGGAAAATCAAGGAGGATTCCATCATGGAATTAGTTTTTGTCAAAGAGATGAAGAAGGAAAAGGACGGCAACACTTTCAGCCGCAGAGATTACACCATCAGCAATTATAAAGTCATCGTCGAGGATGCCTGTTACGGTGGCGACCTGTGCAGAAGCATCAACGTGAGAGCCACCGGCTCCTATCTTCCCCCTATCTACTTCGAGGAAGATTATCTCGGTCTGGAGAAGCCCTCCTTCAAAATCGGGACTGTCTCCTATGGTTCTCTGAATCAGGACGAGTTCAAAGCATTCCTGACCGCACAGCAGACCGCACTTGAAGTCGCAGAAGTTCTCACCCGTGAATTTTGCTACAGCAGAAATACTCTGGCTGTTCTGAAAGGTATTTTGACAGGTTGCCTGTCCTATGCCGTTCAGCCCCTTGGTTACTTGAAACACAGTCCAGCACTCTACCTGAAACTCCCTTCTAGCAATGTGAAAAACTGAAACAGGACTGCTTTTACTGACGATAACATAACCCAACTCACCCTTCGAAGTAAGTATTCGGTTAAAGTCATCTCGTCAATAAAAACAGTCCTGTATCTTCCTACATAAAAGTATAGCAGATTTCTGCGTCCTGTCAAATAAAAGTTATGGCTCAATTCAAAAAAAGGTTATTGTTTACAATTTGGTTAAAAATATTCGCTGAATTGGGAATGGACGTATCAAAACCTCTGTGGTATAATACGAGCATAGGGATAGTGTATCAATCTGGTTGGAGGTGTATGCCGTGTTTTATCTGAATACAACAGCACCGCTTGAAGCCTTTCAAGAGGCTGTCAATGGAAGGTTTTTTGTGGATAAATCTATGCTTATTAAAGTGGTATCAGAGCGTTTTGGTATTCCAGAGCATTATTTGTGCATAACGAAGCCACGCAGGTTCGGCAAGAGTATGAACGCAAATATGCTTGCGGCGTTCTATTCCAAAGCGGTGGATGCTCGAAATCTGTTCGGTAACTCTAACTTTGCAAAAGCTGCGGACTGCAAACAGGTATATACGACGCATATCAATCAGCATAATGTTATCTTCATTGACCTGAGTAAGATTCCAGATGAATGTGGTAGCTATTCTGATTACATCAAAAGCATCAGAAGAAAACTGCGACGTGACCTCGTTACTGCATATCCGTCTTTGACTGATTGGGAGTATGACAGTATCAGAGATATGTTGCAAGCAACCGGCGATAAGTTCGTCTTTATTCTTGACGATTGGGATTCCATCTTTTATAAGGAGTTTATGACCGCTAAAGATAAGAACGATTATCTTCGCTTCTTAGAGAGCCTTCTGAAAGGACAATCTTATGTTGAGCTTGCCTATATGACGGGGGTGCTTCCTATCGAAAAGTATTCCAGTGGCTCGGCGATCAATATGTTCAATGAATACAGCTTCATCAGTGACCCGATTTTTGATTCTTATTTTGGTTTTACGGAAGATGAGGTTCGAGCACTGTGTCAAAGGTATGATCAGCTTTCGTATGAAGAAATTGAATATTGGTATGATGGCTACCACACCAAAGACGGAAAACGCCTATTCAATCCACGAAGCGTCAATAACGCTCTTTATGACGGCATTTGCCGTAACTATTGGACTGAAACTGGACCCATGAACGAGATTGCGGACTGCATTGAGCATAACATTGACGCAGTACGTGAGGACATTGTTCAGCTTACCGCTGGGATTTCCGTTAAGATCAAGCTGCAAGGTTACAGTGCATCTGATCAGAGGCTCACTGACCGCAATGAGATTCTTTCTGCGATGGTGGTTTATGGTTTCCTGTCCTACTATAATCAGACCCTCAGCATTCCTAATCATGAGCTGATGGAAAAGTATAACCAAGTGCTGGCAAGAAAGAGTATGGGAAAGGTGGCGGCTATGGTTGCCCGCTCTCGTGAGGTTCTGGAGGCGACTTGGCGTGGCGATTCCGATACTGTTTCTGAGATCATTGAGCAGGTGCATGACACCGAGATTCCGCTGTTTAAGTACAGCGACAAAAACTCCCTGTCCTGTGTCGTCACTTTGGCTTATCTTTATGCCCGTGATTTCTATCGTGTAGAGCGTGAGGAAAAGAGTGGCAAGGGCTATTGTGATTACCTGTTTACACCTTTAGATAAATCCGATCCGGCTATCATCCTTGAACTGAAATACGGAAAGAGTGCAGAAGAAGCCCTTGAACAGATCAAGCAAAGAAACTACATTCAGAAGGTTCAGGACTATCCCGAAGTTCTCCTTGTTGGCATTAACTATGCCAGGAATGAGAATAAGCATCATCAGTGTGTCATTGAACGAGTAAAAAATATTATCTGATTCCCCATCAACATCTGTTTCATGACCAAACCATAAAAAGGGAGCTTTTCAATCTGTTTCTTCTCATCAATAGAGCAGTATAGAATCGTTCCCTTTACAAATAATCGAACAGAGGCTTTAATTTGCGACGAAGGAGGCATATTAGTGTCGCAAAAGAAAAGCAAACACAGTAAGGAACCGATCATTGATATTGAACGAGTTTACGGTGAGCAAATGAGCATGGAAACGGCGTTCCTGCCGCTGCTTGAAAAGGCAGTCCGTGAAGCTGCACAAAAGAAATTGGTTCAAATGACGAAAAATAAAAAGACGCTGTAAATACTACGGCGAATATGTTATACTACCAATAGCGTATTCTGTCCTGACGAACAAGGAGGCTTATCATGAGTCAGGCAGAAAGAAACAGTAATACCAAAAGAAAATATGCCCTTTATTCCCGATTGTCTGCCGAGGACAGTTTGAACGGCGAAAGCATGAGCATTTCCAGCCAGAAAGCGATTCTGGAGGAATTTGCATATTCACATGGTTATATTCCATTTATTCACTATTCGGATGATGGCTACAGTGGAACGAATTTCAATCGTCCAGGCTTTCAGAAGATGATTGAAGGTATTGAGCATGGAGATATCTGCTGTGTGATCACCAAAGACCTTTCCCGTTTGGGACGCAACTACATTGAGAGTGGTCTGTACATTGAGGATTTCTTTCCACGCCATAAGGTCGAGTATATTTCCGTCAACGATGGTGTAAACTCTGCACTGAACAGCGGAATGGAGATTATCCCATTCAAAAATATCCTCAATGAATATGTCAGCCGTGACATCTCTAAGAAGGTCAAGACCGGTAAGGATATCCGATCACGGCAGGGTAAGTTCATGGGAACGACCGCTCCCTTTGGACTGATGAAGGACCCGCAGGATAAGAATCATCTGATTATTGACCCTCAGACAGCTCCCACAGTTCGTATGCTGTTTGAGTTGGCATTGCAGGGCATGGGCAATAACCGAATCCGTAAAATCCTGTATGAAAAGAAAATCCTCAAGCCTGCCTGCTACAAGATGGAGCAGTTCGGCAGGTACATCATTACCGAAGATGACCCATATGATTGGAAAAGGGAAACGGTCTGCCGAATCCTTCGTAATCCCGTATACAAAGGCGGCATGTGGGTGAGATGCAATTCAAAGACGAATTTCAGGGCAAAAACCAAAGGCTACATTCCTCAGAAGGAACGTGAGGTTTTGGAGGATATCCATGAAGCCATTGTGACAAAAGAGGACTGGCAGACTGTGCAGGAGATTATGGACAGACATACCAGAGTCAGAGCGTCAAGCTCCAAGTATGAGAACATCTTCCGTGGAATGCTCCGTTGTCCTGATTGTGGTGCAGTTCTACTTATGCACACGGATAACCGTCCTTTTGCGAGAGAGAAAGACCCTCTTGAACGCACTGATTATAGTTGCAGTACCTATCGTATCTATGGAAAAGGGAAATGCACAAAACATCGGATTGACGCAAAGCCTTTGGAGAAGGCAGTGCTTCGTGATATTCGTGCCCACGCCCGTTTAGCAGTCAAGGATAAGGAAGCATTTGTCCGCTCCATTCTGAGCAGTATGGATGCAAATGCGGCTCAGGAATTGCAGGAAATGGAGAAGGAGCTTTCGGAGCGTAAGGCAGAGGCACAGGAGCTTGACCAGCAGTTCATTCGTCTTTACGATGATCTGAGCAAGGGTGTCCTGACGGAAAAGCGGTTTCAAATGCTGACTGCCCATTACGAGGAACAGCAGGAGAAGTGTGAGCAGCGAGTGAAAGAGCTGGAAGCACTGATGGCTGCAAAGAAGCAGGACAGCGGCAAGGCAGAGCAGTTTGTGAAGGAAGTGAGTCAGTACGCCAACATCAAAGAGCTGACTGGTGAGGTTCTGAACAGGCTGATTGAAAAGATTGTGGTCTATGAGCCGACGGAGGTTAAGGGAGTGCTTCGCCAAAAGATTGAGATTCACTACCGCTTCGTTGGAGCAATTGGAAATAACAGGAAGAAAACTGTATAAATTTTTTGACGTGGCTCGTACCTATATGGTACGAGCCTTTGAGTTATCACCGGAAGGGACAGGATACCGCTCAAAAACCCGCTTCGCTAAGTTCTTCAACCTGCCGGAGCTGATCACTTATCAGTAACAAAATAGCCGTCCTTGACTTCCTCAGCTCCGCCAAAGGTGAAGGAGGCACGCTCAATCGGCTTTTTCGACAGATCGAACCATTCCCCAGTGCCTTCATAAATCTGAAAGACAGTCAGTGCGGTTCTGGATTCTTCTGTGGGATAAATCTCTGCCATATACGGATTTTTTTCAAAGAGTCTGGGCAGACGCTCGCCGCCCAGCTCTCTGACCTTGCCGCGAATGGAAACCGCCACAGTGGACATGGTATCTTCACCCTTCATTGCGGTAAAGGCAAGAAACGCCCGTTTCTTCAATCGGTCATAGAAGCCTTTTCCCTTGGCAGTCAGAAAGTAGAGGCTGTTATCGTCATAGTCCATCATATCAATGGCAGCCGTCACAGGAAGACCTGCATCATCCACAGTTGCCACAATGGTTCTGTGAATCTGCTCCACTATATAAGCGAGATAATCCTTTGTTTCCATTCGTGATACTTCCTTTCAGGGAATCAGAATTTGTAAGGAGGATTGCCGGAGAAATCAGCAATCACGCCGTGAGGGTTCTCCAGATAGAACACCTCAAAGATGGGGTTGGAAGCGGTCTGATACTGACCCTTGACAATGGGGTTAGCCATACAGCCTTCCTTCACCTCCATGTTGTTCTCAAAAACAGCCTTGCCTGCCAGACGAATCCAGGCATAGGAAGGAGAAGAAACGGAAATCTCAATCTCAGGATTTGCCTGCATATCCGCATAGACATCTTTGGTGTTGTTGGTGCAGAACCACAGCTTGCCCTCCTTCTCAAAGCAGAACATGAACGGGCGGCATTTGGCCTTGCCGTCACGACCTACCGTTGCCAGATACTGAACGGGATTTGCCTGCAAAAACTCTACGACTTTCTTCATGGTGAATACCTCCGAAATTTAATGTAATCAGACTGGTTACATCTGATAGAGTGAAGTATACCACCGCTTCGATGTAATGTCAATAGTTACATCGGAATTTTTGTAACAGGTTTAGAGCCTATCCGTAAATAAAGGTATACCGATGACGCAGGAGATTTTTTGCCAGATTGCTGTGAAATTTTGCAGGAATCCTGTCGGCTTTCAAAAAATTTCGCAGTGATATGGCGGAAAATAAACAAGTCAGCGGTGTGCCGCTTATTTGCGGATAGGCTCTTAATTACATCATTTCAAAAAGCAAAAAGGGTCTCAGAAGCTAAAGCCCTTTGTTGGTTTATTGTTCTTCTGCAATCCTGATCGAAATGTCATTTTTCACATCTGCAAGTGTGATTCCTGCCAGCTCTTTCTCCATGGCTTTTTGGACGGCAGAGAGCTTGTCATCCAGTACATGGTGGATGTTTCTTCCGACAGGGCATTTCTGATTGGGGTTTTCATGGAAGCGGAAAAGAGCTTCGTCGGGATTGCACTCCACCGCATTGTAAATATCAAGGAAGGTAATTTCATTCAGGGGACGGGTAATGGTGACACCGCCGGTTCCTCTGGAAACCTCCACAAGCCCTGCCGCTTTCAGCTGTTGGAGAAGCTTTCGGATGATAACAGGGTTCGTTCCAATGCTCCCCGCCATGAAATCGCTGGTCATCTTCATGTCCTGAAATGTATCGATACAGGCGAACATATGAATCGCCATGGTAAATCTGCTTGAAATCTGCATTTGAAGCACCTCTTTTCGTTTTGTATCATAGCACATTCAAGATGTAATTTCAACGGTTACATTGTAAGTGATGTGGTAATAAATGAAGATTCATCCGCTACGCAAATTCAAATTT
>JAKSQD010000109.1 GCA_024404315.1 Oscillospiraceae bacterium | reverse complement strand
CGAACTTAGTTCCGTTGAGGAATGGGTTCGGGTTTTTTGTTTTTATTTCTGATGTGACATATTAAGAGCCTATCCGTACATAAGCGGCACACCGCTGACTTGTTTATTTTTCGCTGTATTCCTGCGAAATTTCACAGCAATCCAACGAAAAATCTCCTGCGTCATCGGCGCACCTTTATATACGGATAGGCTTTAAAACAGCCGGGGTATTGCATTGAGCATCTACCTCGGCTTTCTTTATGGAATCAATTATTAGCGTTTTTCTGAGTGTCCTCTTTTCTATGCTCCCATTTTGCGAGTTCACGTTTGCCTTCCTCGCTTTCATAATATTCCTGAATCATGGGAAGCAGACATCGTGCCATGCGTTCTATTGCATAGTCGGGAATGTCGTTTTTGACATCAGGAAGTATGTGTTCGTTATTACTCATTTACACCTCCAAAATAGTGGTATTTACGTTTTTAGAATCAAATACAGAACGAAAATGATAGTTCCGATGTTGAAAACACTGTTCAGGAGCAGCCAGAGCTTAAAGTTCCATCCCACGGTGTTTTTTCGGATGGTTTTGAGTGCGAGCTGCGTTGTGCTCGTCAGCTCGGCGTATACTGTCTCCGAGGAGGACATCAAATGAGAAGAATCCTTCTGAATCTGGCTCAATTTCCCGTGCAGACGGGTCATTTCCTCGGATAATGCCTGATTTTGCTTGGCGGATGATGTCTTCAAGGCGGCGAGGCTGTTCTCCTGCTGCTTTATCAGTGAGAGGAGCTTGTCCTGCTGGACGGTCAGCGTCATGGTGTCTTGGGACATCCAGTCCTTGAACTCGTTCAGAGACTCCTCTATGCGTTGCAGCGGCGGCTTGGGATTCTCGCTGAGCCTGTTCTCGACGATGTTTTGTAAATTCACGTTGTAAACTCTCCTTAGAAAAGTCAAAATGGAAGGTATCAGATAACTTTTTGTTGCGGACTTTGTGTCCTTCAAGGTCGGAGAAGGTGATATACTTCTTCGTGTCTGTCCATTTGGTATCAATGCTGTAGTCTTGCAGCTTTGCTATGGCAATGGCGTATTCGCAGATGGGAAACACAGAAAAAACGATGGAGTGCTGTCGGAGAGCATGGGTAGTTTTTCAGCAGGTGTGGAGCGAAGAAACGGAATTGCTTATGAGGAAGCAGCAGGAGCTGACCAATCTGCTTTCGGGGAAGGCCGATAGTATACAAAAAAGAGATAAGAATATCCAAACCATCAGCACCTTAGGGCGATAACGCTGTTTTTCAGCAACGCACTAAGGTGCTGTTCTGTCAGTTTTCTACAAAACAGAAAATTTTCCACAATACCTATTGACATAGTAGGAGAAATGGTATATGATAGCCCCATCGAATTTGAGTAATCCTACTAAACATATAGGAAAGGAGAGAAAAGCAATGTCAGGAGCAAATTGCTGTTGGATGTCCCATGTGAGCTGTAGTCGAATGCCGTTCTCCCGGGCATATCAGTGTGGTCAGGTGGCTTCATCTGCCATGTATCAGCGTTCCGGTCATCCTGCCATTTGCTCGGGAGTTTCCCCTAATGCTCAGATTCCATTCTTATCAATCCGTTGAGGTGACAACCAAATGAGCATGGAAAGGAGGAGTTGAGATTGACTGAGAAAAAAGCTCCCATTTCCCCCCAGCAGATTCAGCAGATACAGAAAATGGCTGAAAATCTTGCTTATGGTTCCATCACCCTGATCTTTCAAAACGGAAAGCTGATTCAGATCGACAAAAACGAAAAAATCAGACTTCAATAGAATTTATTACATATCACTGACTGGTCAACCAGAGGTTTTATGCAGACAGATGTTTCTGAACTGCTTAAAATCTCTTTTTTCTTTTCCCAATTATCAGAAATGAGGTAACAAATCATGACTCACAAGTTGAAAAAGTTAGGAGCCTTGCTCCTTGGCACCACCCTTGCCCTTTCCACACTGACCGCCTGCGGAGCAAAAGACCCCGCACCCTCTGCTACTGCTTCTTCTGCTTCTGACAGCGTTGTTTACCGCACGCTGGATGAAATCAAGGAGAGCGGCGAGATCAACATCGGCGTTTTCTCCGACAAAAGCCCATTCGGTTATGTGGATGAAAACGGCGAGTATCAGGGCTACGACGTTTACTTCGGCAACCGCATCGGTGAAGACCTCGGCGTGAACATCAACTACGTCTCCACCGAAGCCGCCAACCGCATTGAGTATCTCCAGACCGGCAAGGTAGACATCATCCTTGCAAACTTCACCGTGACGGAGGAGCGTGCGCAGGAGGTTGACTTCGCTCTGCCCTACATGAACGTTGCTCTCGGCGTTGTCTCTCCCGATGATGCCGTGATTAGCGCTCTGGATCAGATTGGTGCAGAGGATGAGGTCATCGTCATTTCCGGCACCACCGCTGAGACCTATCTGGAAAAGAACAACCCCGAGATCAAGCTCCAGAAATATGACGCTTATGCTGAGGCAAAGACCGCCTTTGAAAACGGCAACGGCGTGGCATGGGCAAACGACAACACCGAGGTTATCGCCTTTGCCATTGAGAACGAGGGCTATACCGTTGGCATTCCTTCTCTGGGCAGTGCGGACACCATCGCTCCCGCTGTGACCAAGGGCAATGAATCTCTGCTGAACTGGCTGAATGACGAGATTGTTGCTCTGGGTGCGGTAAATTTCTTTCATGCAGATTACGAAGCAACCCTTCTTGACACCTACGGCAAGGACTATGAGGACACTCTTGTTGTGGAGGGCGGCGTGATTGCCGGTGATGCTGACACCACCACCACCGAGAAGGGCGAGATCACCGTGGCAGCCTCCACCACTCCCCATGCCGAGATTCTGGCTGAGGCGGCAAAGCTGCTGGAAAAGGACGGTTGGACCCTGACCGTTACCGAGTTCCAGGACTACGTTCAGCCCAATCTGGTCGTTGAGGGCGGCGATTTTGACGCAAACTATTTCCAGCACGTTCCCTATCTGGACAACTTCAACGAGGAAAACGGCACCCATCTGGTTTCCGTGGCAGGCATCCACTATGAGCCCTTCGGCATTTATCCCGGCACCAAGTCCGACCTGTCCCAGCTGAGTGACGGCGATGTCATTGCCGTTCCCAACGACACCACCAACGAGGCAAGAGCACTGCTGCTCCTTCAGGCAAACGGTGTCATCAAGCTGAAGGACGGCGCAGGTCTGACCGCAACGGTGAAGGACATCGAGGAAAATCCCAAGAACATCTCCATTCAGGAGCTGGAAGCCGCTCAGGTGTCCCGTGTGAAGGACGAGGTCTCCTTTGTGGTCCTCAACGGCAACTACGCTTTGGAAGCAGGCTTCTCCGTTGCTCATGACGCAGTGGCATACGAGACCAGCGACTCCGAGGCAGCCCAGACTTATGTGAACGTTCTGGTCGTCAAGGAGGGCAACGAGAACAACAAGGGCATTCAGGCATTGGTGAACGTCCTGAAATCCGACGAGATCAAGCAGTACATCAACGATACCTATGATGGTGCAGTCGTTCCCTTTGAGTAAATCCTTCTCTGACAGATAAATAATAA
>JAKSQD010000108.1 GCA_024404315.1 Oscillospiraceae bacterium | reverse complement strand
TGGAAGCAAAATTACTGCGCAATCCGCACATCCCTATTATGCGGTATTGCCTTAATTGATTTGCGTTGTTTCTTCGTTTGTGGCAAGGGCACGGTCATCCTGCTCCTCAATCACGGCACGATTGATTTCCACCTTAACGGAAGCGTTGAGCGGAGCACTGGTATCCACCGACTGCAACGAGAGACGGTAAACGCCCGGCGGATAGCTGCTCTCCCCCTGCTTGGTTCGGAAGGACATCTCATCGGAGAAAACCTCCTCATAAATCACCTGGTTTTTCTCATCGGTGATAACCGCTCGAATGTCGTGCTCCTGACCGTAGGGCACCCAGGCCGCTACACGGAAATGGGGATGTTTTTCGTCCAGCTGGAAGGCACAGCCAAACGAGGATTCTTGCAGGTCGTCCTCCTGTCGGCAAACAGAAATGTGATTGGGATTACTAACGGAGATGAGAATTTCATCAACGGACTCCATCTGGGGCATCAGATTTTGGGGCATCAGATTGACATAATCTTCCTGGGCAAATTCTGCGCTGATTGCGCCCTCCGTAAAAGCGGAAATCAAGTTGGTTTGCTGGTCAAGGATAATCTGACCCGTGATTTCATCCACGAAAAAGCTTTCGTCATTCCGTACCACCACGCTGAATTCATACTCGCTGCTTCCTTCGTTACCGGAAAGGGCAATTCCGCTCACCGTCCAAGGATAAGCGTCATTCCGTTCGTCGTACCTGTTGGGAATCTGTTCCTTCCACAGCTTATCCAGCACAGCGGGAAAAGCCATCTCTTGAAATTCCTCCAGATAGATTTCCTTAGCAACATTGTTCCGAGTGGAAGCACGATGAGAACCGGAGAGGAACTCCTTCAGGGCGGTATAGCGTCCGCCGTGGTTGGTGGTATACAGGGCAATGAGGAAATTTCGGATTGCGGTTTCCTTCTTTTCTCGGATTTTGGCCGCCACCTGCTTCGTGCCAAAGACGGTGCTGATGCTTCCCTCCCAGAAGTTCGCAACCAAGCCCGTTTCCAAATCAATCGTCACCTGTCCGGTGATGGGTTCCCGTTCCGGCAGGATGGACACGCTAAAGTCATACACACCGGTTTCCAGGCTCCCGGCAGTGCTGATGCCGTTTACTGTCCAAGGATTCTCTTCTGAATGGATTCCGTCATATTTATAAGGAATGCGGTTGGTTATCATCTTCTCCAGGCATTCGGGGGTGGTGATATCCTGGAAGGCGCTCATATACTCTGTCATGGCCTTTTCCATGGCGGAGTCGTCGATTGGCGTAGCGTCGGGATTGTCCCGCAGCTCCTGCAAGGCAGTAAAGCGTCCTTGATAGTCTGTGGTGTAAACAGCGGTCAGGAAGTCGTAGATAGTTTCACTGATTTCTTGCTCAAAAGCCTGGATGCTTTCATCGGGGGCAGGCTCTTGCCTGTGTTTTGCGCCGGAAGTGGCAAAGCATACGGTCACGCAAGCCACCAGGAGAATGGCAATCACGGAGAGAATGAAGGTAGGCTTCTTGTTCTTCATAATGGCACGCACCCTTTCTTCAATGCCGCTTTTGGAGAAGCCGTTATAGAGGGGCATTACGCCGAGCTGCTTCTCCTCCATGGTCAGCAGGGTCAAAGCATAACGTTTGCGATGATCGCCTTGGATGTCGGCCAGCACCGCTTCGTCACAAGCCAGCTCCACATCCTGATTCATCTGCCAGTAAAACAGCCAAACCAGAGGGTTAAACCAATGGATGGTCAGAGTCAAAGCTAAACTCATTTTCCGAAGGGAATCCCACCGGCGGATGTGCGTCCACTCGTGGGTGAGGATATCATCCAAAGCGTCGGAAGCGGAGAGGTTGAGCTGTTTGGGAAGTAAGATAACAGGACAAACAATTCCGTAGGTCAGCGGAGAAGAAATTTCCTGGGAAATACGGATTTGGTAGGGTCTGCGGAGGACATGTGCGTTTTTCCAACGCAAGATGTTTTCGTCCCGGGTAGGGAGCGACAGGGCAAAGCGCCGGTAGCTGCGAACATAGGCGATGAGGAAGGCAGTTCCCAAAAGGATAACACCTGCCAGCCAGAGAAAAAACAGCACCTGCTCATCCGAGAATGTAGACGGTGCGGCGACAACACCACGGGATGGAATAGGACCGGTGGTGATGCTCGTCACCTCTTTGACTGGAATCTGCTCCACCGGCATGGCGTTGACCACACGAACGGGAACCGTGCGGGTGATGGCCGTGTTCCGCTGAAGGAACGTATAAACACTCCACACAGATGGAATGGAGAGCGGAACCAGCAGACGAAGCATGGTCAAATCTCCCAGCAGCACGGTGGACCACTTCGGGAGCTTGTTCAGCGTGAGACGGCGAAACAGCATCAAAACCACAATCATCACGCCGCCAGCGACGCTCCTTTGCAATAGGGTCATGAGGATCACCTCCTTATTCCAGCTCGTCCACCAAATCTTTCAGGCGGCGAATCTGTTCCTTTGAAATCTTGCGGCTATTGAGCAGGGCAGCGAACAGCTTGTCAGCGCTGCCGTCATAGAGCTTGCCGATGAGTTCGGCGGTCTCCTCCTCCTGCACCTGGTTTTTCTCCACAAGAGCGTGGCACTGGAAACGAGGCTCGGTGCGTCGGATGGCTCCTTTGCTGATGCAGCGTTTAATGAGGGTATAGGTGGTATTGATGCTCCAGCCTGTTTGCTCTTTTAAGCACTCGAAAATATGCTTGGCGGTGGTGTCTCCCTCCTGCCAGAGCACATTCATAATAAGAAGTTCCGCATCGGTCAGCTTGATATTCATGGGATTTCCTCCTGTTCATATTACGACAACTGTCGTGTATACAAATATACTACATCCGTCTTATGGAATTGTCAAGCGCTATTTTCCTGATTCCAACAGAAAGCTCCACCGACGGAAAACAAGTTCTCAATCGGTGGAGCGGATGGGTTCTCAGTTAAGCCCCTGCTGCTGCATCATCTGTTTTAAAACGGTGATATCAGTGGAAATATCCATTGCCTCGTCCTGATAAAGCAAATCCAGTTGCTTTTCAAAGGCGACACAGATGCTTTCCAGCATGTCTTCGATGCGCTTTTTGGTGCTGTTGATATTCTCACCAGACGCTCCCATGGAGTTGAGGCGCTCATACTGATTCAGCAGCTTGATGGTGGTGGGCAGATAGAAGTTGAAGAAGGTGCGGACATCCTTTTTCTTCTCCGGCTGATCCATCACGGAGCTATAAATGTGGCTGGTGGCGTTTTCAATGCGGTAGATTTTGCCGCTGATGACAGGATCTTGAATCCGCTCGTTCAGGCGGCGGATTTCAGAGAGGGCTTTGTCCCGCTCCTGCTCCATAGCGGTTTGTTCTGCGCTTTTGGGCTGGGTCTGCGCCTTTGGCTCCTCTACCGGAACGGTCTGCTCCCAGTCCGGGAAAATACTTTTGCAGAGATAAAACGCAATGAGAGAGAAGACCGTCATTCTCACGCAGCCCACCACGCCCCGGAACTGAAGAAAGAAGGTGCACAGCACCCATACCGCTCCCACCGCATAGATGGGAATCACATTCCGATGTTTTACTTTTTTCACTTTTTCCACAAAAATCAACCCTTTTCAGGAAAGAATCACCCCTGCGAAACGCAGGCAACGTTGTGAGCTATGAGGTATTTGGGCGTGCGTGACCGCTCGCCCTCTTTGATATGATTTATTTTATCCGCTTCTGGGAACTGTGTCAAGAAATCCTTCTGTTAAATTCTTCTTGCTTTGCCATATTTTCCCGTTTGTTCGGCGAATTTTCAA
>JAKSQD010000107.1 GCA_024404315.1 Oscillospiraceae bacterium | reverse complement strand
GGCAAGGGCAACAAGTCCATGTTCTCTGACCTTCTGGGCTTTATGCCTCTCTACTACCCCGAAAAGACCCTCAAGGCAAGCCCCATTGCCTATGTGGACGAGAATTGTCCTCCCATGCTGCTACAGCACGGCACCAATGATCTGGTCATCGACTATCATCAGTCCGTCTATATGAAGGGCAAGATTGACGAGATGTGCGGTGAGGGTCGTGCCGAGCTGGATTTGTTTGATAATGAGCCTCACGGCAGTCAGGTCATCAAAGCCGATGCCAATATTGAGCGCTGCATTGACTGGCTGGACAAGGTTTTCTGGGACGGCAAAAACCCCTATCGTGGTGAGCTGAAAGAAATCACCATCCTGCCCCAGGAGGTCTAATTTGGTCTTTCTCCGCAGGCTTCTGTGGATGGAGATAGGGAAGGAGGGGTCTACCCATTGCCCTTCCCAAGCAGAAATAGCCCGCTTCCCTCGCCATGGGCGGCGGGTAACAAGGAAAGAAGAGGTAAAAAACTATGGCAACAACATTATCCGTCATCGGCCTGCTCGTGGCTGCGGTGGTCTTCATCGTGGTTGTGTGGAAGGGCCTGGATGTCTTTACATCCACCATTCTGGTTTCCTTCATCATCATCCTCACCAGTTGGCTCAACTGGTGGGAAGCTCTGGGCAACTATGCCGCCGGTTATACCGGTTTCATTGGAAGCCAGATCTTTGTGCTGGTCATCGGCGCTGTCTTTGGTGAGCTGATGGGCGCTTCCGGCGCTGCTGAGTCCATTGCAAACGTCATCACCGAGAAGCTGGGCGTGAAGAACGTGATCCTGTCCATCACCGTCATCACGACCATCTTCGTCTATGTCGGCATCTCCGGCTTTGTCGTGCTGTTCGTTATCGCACCCATCGCCACCGTCATGATGAAGCGTGCTGGCTATGCTTACCGCATGATTCCTGGTATCATCTTCATCGGCGCTACCTGCTCTGCTATGCTGCCCGGCGCGATCAACGTCACCAACACCATCCCCGCTGCTATCATCGGTGAGGCTATGGCCAACGGCGAGATTCCTGTGGAGCCTGTCTCTCTGACCTCCGCTCCCATCCTCGGTATCGTCGCTTTCGTCGTTTCCACCGCTGTGGGCTACGGCTACATGGTTCACACCGCAAAGGCTACCGCCATCAAGGAAGGTACCGTCGTTGATGACACCAAGCCCGTCAAGATCGTTCCCACCCGTGATGACCTGCCCGGCGTGACCATTTCCGCTATCCCCTTTGTCGCTGTCGTGGCTGCTGTCCTGGGTCTGGGCAAGCTGTACCCCGATATGAACCCCAACGCTGTCGCTGTTATGGCTATGTTCATCGGCTGCCTGCTGCTGGTCGTGCTGTGCTTCAAGCAGCTGGGCGTGGGTGACGGCCTGAAGAACGTCATCGGCAAGGGTGTCAACAACGGCGTCGGCGCAACCGTCATGGCCGCCGCTATCATCGGCTTCTCCACCGTTCTCCAGAACTCCATTGGCTTTGAGGCCATCAAGAACTGGGTTCTGAACTTCGACATGAACCCCTACATCACCGAGTGGCTGGGTCTGAACATTCTGGCTGGTATCATGGGCTCCGGCACTGCTTCCGTCCAGACCTTCTTCCAGTTCTTCACTGGCTCTCTGGTCAATAAGGGGGCAAGCTCCGCTGCTCTGCACCGTATCGCTCCCGCTGCTGTTACCGGCATGAACACCCTGCCCAATGCCGGCGGCATGGTCGCTCAGCTGAACTGGATGAAGATTTCCTTGAAGGACGGCTACTGGTATGTGTTCATCACCTCCGTCGTCGCTCCTATGGTTGGCTCTCTGGTCGCCTGCCTCGTGGCAATGATTATGTACTAAGCGCCTATCCTGCCCTGAGCAAAACTACATAAACCTTCCGCTGCCTGTGTTTCTGACATGGGCAGCTTTTATTTGGCACTATCCCAACTATTGACACAGAGCCAACACAAAAAGGGCTTCCCGTCCCTGCGAACGAGAAGCCCTTGAAAAGTCCCAATATTGATTTGTAAAAATCAGCGCTTGGAGAACTGAGGAGCACGACGTGCAGCCTTGAGGCCGTACTTCTTACGCTCCTTCATACGAGGATCACGGGTCAGGAAGCCAGCACGCTTCAGGACGGTACGATACTCGGGATCCATGCCCAGCAGAGCACGGGCGATGCCGTGACGGATTGCACCAGCCTGGCCGGTGACGCCGCCGCCAGCGACGGTAGCAACGATATCAACCTTCTCGACGTTCTCGGTAGCAACCAGAGGCTGACGGACGATCAGCTTCAGGGTGTCCAGGCCGAAATACTCGTCGATGGAACGGCCATTGATGGTGATGGTGCCGGTGCCGCCCTCATAGACGCGAACACGGGCGGTGGAAGACTTGCGGCGGCCAGTGCCGTACAGATAAGGCTTCTTGCTCTTATACATAATACTCTATACCTCCCGATTATTCGATGACGATGGGCTTCTGAGCCTCATGGCCATGCTCTGCGCCCTTGACAACACGCAGACGCTTCAGAGCTGCTGCACCCAGGCTGTTCTTGGGCAGCATACCCTTCACTGCCAGCTCCATAGCCATCTCGGGGCGCTTTGCCATCAGAGTGCCGTACTGGATCTCCTTCAGACCACCAGTCCAGCCGGAGTGATGACGATAATACTTCTGAGTAGCCTTCTTGCCGGTGAGGACAGCCTTCTCAGCGTTGATGACGATGACGAAATCGCCGCAGTCAACATGGGGAGTGAACTCAGGCTTAACCTTGCCGCGCAGAATGTCAGCAGCGGCAACAGCAGTCTTGCCCAGGGGCTTGCCAGCGGCGTCCAGGACGTACCACTTGCGGCCGTCCACGTCCTTCTTAGCCATAAAAGTGGACATAATGCGAACCTCCATTATGATTCAAATAAGAAAAAATTTTAAAAAGTTTTATTGTGTGTTCCGTTAAGTGGGGAACCGGATTCACACAAGTGGTATATTAACAGAAACTTCTTTTTCTGTCAACACCCATTTTAATTTAGCTTTTGATTTCCTCTTGTTTTCTTTGATTTCCTCTTGTTTTCTTTGATTATCTCATTTTCATCTTTTTATTTTTCCTGTTGACAGGCGCTTTTTCCCCAAAAGATTCCATGAAAACGATACCGAATCCCTTTTCAGTCGGGCATGGTCTCCCATTGCGCCCAAAAAATCTGCCGCCGCCTTGCATATTTTTTGTTTAGCGGCACAGCCTATGGGCAAGGTTTCTATGAAAGGAATGATGAATCATGCAGCGAAAGCGGACGCACCTCCTGCTTCTTGGGATGACAGCACTGCTCAGTCTGCTTCTTTTTACGCAGTCCGTCCAGGCGGCCAGCTACCGGCAAGGCTCCTCCGGGAGCACTGTCACCACCATCCAGACCAAGCTCAAGCGTTGGGGCTACTACTCCGGTAAGGTGGACGGTGTGTACGGCGGCAGCACCGTCCAGGCGGTGAAAGCCTTCCAATCCTCAAACGGTTTGAAGGCCGACGGCGTGGCTGGTTCCTCTACGCTGAAAGCGATGGGGATTTTTGAATCCTCCTCCGGCGGCGGAACGGGTGGCTATTCCCAAGGAGACGTAGCGCTGCTAGCGAAGGTGATTTCCGCCGAGGCTCGTGGAGAGCCTTACAGCGGACAAGTGGCGGTCGGCGCTGTGATTTTGAACCGCATTGAGCACCCTTCCTTCCCCAACAGCATTTCCGGGGTGGTTTATGAGCCAGGTGCCTTTACCTGCATGGTGGACGGCCAGATTAACCAGCCCATTGCGGACTCCGCTTATCGGGCGGCTCGGGATGCCATGAACGGAAGCGACCCCACCGGCGGTGCCATCTACTATTTTAACCCCGCTACCGCTACCAGCGCCTGGATCTGGTCTCG
>JAKSQD010000106.1 GCA_024404315.1 Oscillospiraceae bacterium | reverse complement strand
ATGCTGGAAGAACTGAAAATTAAGGTTTATGAAGCAAACATGGAGCTGCCCAAGCGAAACCTGGTAACTTATACCTGGGGCAATGTCAGCGGCATCGACCGTGAGAAGGGGCTGTTCGTTATCAAGCCCTCCGGCGTAGAATACGATGAGCTGAAGCCCGAGGATCTGGTGGTCATGGATTTGAAGGGCAACAAGGTCGAGGGCGAGATGAACCCCTCCTCCGACACCAAAACCCATCTGGTTCTGTACAACAAGTTCCCCACCATCGGCGGCATCGTCCACACCCACAGCCCCTACGCTGTCGGCTGGGCACAGGCAGGCCGTGACATTCCCGCATACGGCACCACCCATGCCGATTACTTCTATGGCTCCATTCCCTGCGCCCGCCACCTGACCCAGGCCGAGCTGGACGAGGATTATGAGCTGAACACCGGTAACATCATCGTCGAGGAGTTCGCCAAGCGAGGCATCGACCCCGTGGCCGTCCCCGCCGTCATCTGCCACAGCCACGGCCCCTTCACCTGGGGCAAGGACGCAGCTCAGGCCGTTTATCATGCCGTCGTTCTGGAAGAGGTCGCTAAGATGGCCATTTTCACCCGCATGGTCGATCCCAGCGCCGCCCCCGCTCCTCAGCGCATCCAGGACAAGCATTACATGCGCAAGCACGGCCCCAACGCCTATTACGGCCAAAAGAAGTAAGGCAACACCGCACAATAGTCGAATGTGCGTCTTGCTTGTCCTTTCACTCCCAAATTTGCCGTAAAACCCTTGAAATACGTCAGTATTCCTGCGGCTTTCCCAACAAATTTGGAAGCAAAATTACTGCGCAATCCGCACATCCCTATTATGCGGTATTGCCTAAGTTTTCACCGGAAATGCCCCTCTCTTTCCCGTTATGAACGATAGCAGGAAAGCAGGTTGTTATCTACTGTAATCACCCCTCAGTCAGCTTCGCTGACAGCTCCCCTGCTAGAGCCAGGGGCAATTCCATCTATTGAAATAAGAAAAGGAGCAAAATCATGACTTCTGCTGAAAAGAAAGCATTGCAGCTCAAGGCCGTGGATGTCCGTGAGGGCGTGCTGACCAGCACCCACGGCGCAAAAGCTGGTCATCCCGGCGGCTCTCTGTCTGCTGCTGATATGTTCACCTATCTGTACTTCGCTGAAATGCGGATTGATCCCAAAAATCCCAAGTGGGCTGACCGTGACCGCTTCGTGCTGTCCAAGGGTCACACCGCTCCCGGCCTGTATTCCGCTCTGGCGGAGCGTGGTTACTTCCCCGTGGAAGACCTGCCCACCCTGCGTCACATTGATTCCTACCTCCAGGGTCATCCCAACATGAACACCGTTCCCGGCATTGATATGTCCACCGGTTCTCTGGGTCAGGGTCTGTCCGCCGCCGCTGGCATGGCCAAGGGTGCAAAATATCTGGGCAAGGATGTCAACGTTTATTCCATCGTCGGTGACGGTGAGCTGGCCGAGGGTCAGATCTGGGAGGCAACCATGTTTGCCGCTCACTACAATCTGGATAACCTCTGCATCATCGTGGATTTGAACGGTCTCCAGATTGATGGCCGCACCTGCGACGTGATGAACACCGAGCCTGTGGACGAGAAGTTTGAGAGCTTCGGCTGTGAAGTGGTCAAAATTGACGGTCACGACATGGAAGACATTGAAAAAGCCTTCCAGAAGTTCCACAAGAATCTGGGCAGCGGCAAGCCCTTTGCCATCCTGATGAAGACCGTCAAGGGCAAGGGTGTTTCCTTCATGGAGGACAAGGCCGGCTGGCACGGCAAAGCACCCAACGACGCAGAGTATGAGCAGGGCATGGCTGAACTGGAAGCCATCCGCAAGCAGATCGAGGAGGCATAATCATGGCTGATATCAAGAAAATTGCTACCCGTGACAGCTACGGCAACGCACTGAAGGAGCTGGGCGCAACCGCTGAAAATCTGGTGGTTTTGGACGCTGACCTGGCTGGTGCAACCAAAACCGGCATCTTCCAGAAGGCTTATCCCGAGCGCCACTTTGACTGCGGCATTGCTGAGGCCAACATGATTAACGTGGCCGCCGGTCTGTCCACCATGGGTCTGGTTCCCTTCGCCGCCACCTTCGCTATGTTCGCTGCTGGCCGTGCCTACGAGCAGGTGCGCAACACCATCGGCTACCCCCACCTCAACGTCAAAATTGGTGCCACTCATGGCGGTATCTCCGTCGGTGAGGACGGCGCTTCCCATCAGTGCTGCGAGGACTTCGCCCTGATGCGCACCATCCCCGGCATGACCGTGATGTGCCCCTCCGACGACGTGGAGGCTCGCAAGATGGTCAAGGCCGCTTACGAGATGGACGGCCCCTGCTACATCCGCTTTGGCCGTGCCGCAACCCCCGTCTTCCATGAGGAAAGCTATGATTTCCAGATTGGTAAGGGCGAGGTCATCCAGGACGGCACCGACGTGGCCATCATCGCCACCGGTATTATGGTTCCCGAAGCCATCGAAGCTGGCAAGGCGCTGGCCGCTGAGGGTATCTCCGCCCGTGTCATCAACATGGCAACCATCAAGCCTCTGGACAACGAGCTGGTGCTCAAGGCCGCCACTGAGTGTGGCAAGATTGTCACCGTTGAAGAGCATTCCGTCATTGGCGGCCTCGGTGAGGCTGTTTGCTCTCTGGTGGCTGAGAACACTCCCGTTCCCGTCAAGCGCATCGGCGTGAATGACGAGTTCGGTCACTCCGGCCCTGCCGCTGCTCTGCTCAAGGCGTTCGGCCTCTGCGCTGATAACATTGTGGCTCAGACCAAGGCGCTGCTGGGCAAGTAAGACCTTTCCCCATTCGAAACAGATGGCAAAGTGCCAAACGCAAACAGCGCCGCTTTCCGTCTGTTTCTGACAGCAAACCTTGTTTTTTCCTCTTTTTATCCCGTTTTCCCCAATCCGCTCAGAGTTTCTTTGGGCGGATTGCCTATTGCGGGGCAAACGGAAATCCCGTATGATAGTGGCATTACCAACACCCCCTCTGCTGCGTTCCTATTGCGCAGAGGCAAAGAGGAGTTTTTACCTATGGTCAAATTAAGCCCTTCTGTTCTGTCCGCCGATTTCGCCCATCTGGGCAACAACTGCTGCGAGGTGCTGGACGCTGGTGCGGACATGATTCATTTCGACGTGATGGACGGCCACTTCGTGGACAACCTGAGCTTCGGCCTGCCTGTGTTGCAGGGTCTTCATAAGGCACTGCCCAACGCTTATATGGACGTGCATCTGATGATTACCAACCCCTTGAAGTACGTCAAGGAGTTTGTAGACGCTGGCGCAAACTGCATCACCTTCCACATTGAGTGCAGCGACAGCATCCGAGCCACCTCCGCCGCCATCCGTGCCTACGGCTGCGCCGCTGGTCTGGCCATCAACCCCGACACCCCCGCCGAGTGCGTTTTCCCTTATCTGGACGGCCTCTCCATCGTCCTGGTTATGGGCGTGACCCCCGGTCATGGCGGCCAAGCCTTTAATCCCGTGGCGCTGGATAAGCTCCGCAAGCTGAGAGCCGAGTGCAATCGTCGTGGTTTGAGTCCCTATCTGTCCGTGGATGGCGGCGTAAAGGCTGCCACCACCGGCCCCCAGTGTGTGGAAGCCGGAGCTACTTTGCTGGTGGCGGGCAGCGCTGTGTTTGGCGCTGAGGATAAGGTTGCCGCCGTGCAGTCCTTCAAGAATCTGTAAGAGGCTGTTTCGTATCCCCGCGTATGCCGATAACAAGGGATATTTTTCGTCAGATTGCTGTGAAATTTTGCAGGAATCCTGACGGCTTTCAAAAAATTTCGCAGTGATATGGCGGAAAAGAGCCAAGTTAGCGGCGTGCGTCTGGGTTACGAAACAGCCTCTAAAGCCGGTTCGGTCGGGGTCAGTCCTGAACCACGACCATTCCAACCCCTTCACATCTTCGATTTCTGATGAAAAAAACCGCTCGTTCCTTTTGACGGGAATGGGCGGTTTTGCTCTTT
>JAKSQD010000105.1 GCA_024404315.1 Oscillospiraceae bacterium | reverse complement strand
TATCCCAAAAAATCACAACAATTTCTGATCCATTATCCTGGTGCTCACTGCAACGGAACCCACCGTAGTAGTGATGGTTATCACCACTCCAACAACTGCGTAAACCGGGAGCGGGATGCGGTCAAGGGACTGGAGGAAAGCATCCAAATCCAAGACTTTTCCGAACAAGATGCTGACTGCCATCACGACACCAACGATCATAATCATAACTGTTCGGCTTTTTTCTGCGCCGAATTTCAGCTGAATGGGAATCATCATATCCAATCCCACAACAACGAAGACAAGAACCACCAGACAACCGGTGATATTTTCCACAAAGTCCAGAGGAAGTCCCTTGATGGTGTTCATCAGGAACAGGAGGAACAGGGAGATGACCCAGGCGATTCCGCAGACAATCCAGCTCAGGACATATTTGGAGAGGACATAAGTACGGCGCTCAAAGGGGAGCGTCATCAGGAAGAGCAGGCTGTTGTCTGCTTCGTCGTAACTGATGGTTCCGATTGACAGTATCAAGCTCAGGAAGGTGACATACCCCACGATAAAAGCGCCGTCAATGGTGTAGCCCATGAGCAGCGAGATTGCAAGGAGCAGAAATAAGGTCTGTTTCCGCTGCAAAATGAGATAGGAATCTTTTAACAATAAACCAGTCATAGTTGTCCTCCGTTCTCAGTTGGAAGTCAAGGCCACGAGCAGCTCATCAATGCTGCCGTTTTCAATGACGATTCCGGGGTAATTTTCCAAATAGAACTGTTTTTCGTTGGTCACGCAGGAGTAACCGTAGGAGGTCTTTGTGGTGTTCAGGAGATAGGCTTGGTCCATGCTCTGGTAGGTTTCCGGGGAGACCTTCAGCACAGCGTAGCGGCTCAAAAGCACGTCGGTATCCTCGTGCAGCAGAACCTGGCCGTTGTGAATCAGATAAATATCATCGCACAGCCCCTCCAGGTCGCTGGAGATGTGGGAAGTGATGAGAAGAGAGCGCTTTTCGTCCTCCGTCAAATAGTTTCGCAGCAGGTCGAGGATTTCGTTTCGAGCCAGAATATCCAGTCCGGCGGTGGGTTCATCCAAAATCAGCAGATCCGCCCGATGACTCAGCGCCACCAGTACTCGGAGCTTGGCCTTCATGCCGGTGGAAAACTGTTGAATGGGCTTTTTCAAAGGAAGCTGCTGCTCCTGCACCTGGCGGAGAAACCATTCCTGGTCGAAATTCCGATACATTTTCTGCAAGATGGCGCTAACGGCGGAAATGGTGAGGGATCCGCTAAAGCCGGACTCGGCAAAGGCTACGCCCAGGCGCTCCTTGTCTGCTCCGGTGAGGCGGGCGGCTTCTTTGCCAAACACCGTAACCCTGCCCGATTCCGGCTGAATCAGACCCAGAATGGCCTTGATTGTGGTGCTTTTGCCAGCGCCGTTTCGCCCCACCAGCCCTGTCACTCGTCCCTCTGGAATCTCCATGGAGATGGTCAGGTCGAAGTCTTTGTAGTTTTTTGTCAGGTGGTCAATCTTAATCATGAGGCTCCTCCTTCGGGGGGTAGATTCACTCTTCTAACAGGATGTTGATAAGCTCCAGAATGTCCGCTCGGGTCAATCCCACCCGCTTGGCCTGTTGAATGGCCTTGGAAAAGTCGTTTTCCACGGCTCTCCGGTTGGCTTCCAGAGCCAGTTGGTAACTGGCGGCGGAGACATAAGTGCCTTTTCCGTGGATGGTGGTGACAAATCCGTCCTCTTCCAGGTGGTCATAGGCTTTTTTGACCGTGAGAGCGCTGATTCTCAGTTGACCGGCAAAGGCACGGACAGATGGCAGTGAAGCCCCGGCGGAAAGCTGGCCGCTGATGATTTCCTGTTTGATTTGTTCCATGAGCTGCTCATAAATGGGGGTCATGGAGGAGTGGTTGAGAATGATATTCATGATGTCTTGCCCCTCTCTTTGATAAACAGTATATAACAGTATATAACAGATGTCAACACTTATTTTAGAGCTTATCACGGTAGTTGAACAAGCAACAAATGACTTGATTGTGTGTAATATATTTTGCATAGAAAGGATGAATCATGAGATATATCATCAAAAAACACAAGATATTTTTAAAACAGAACCATTTTGACTGTTTTATCTCTCATAAATCTCTTCAAAATTTCACTCATTCCATTACCGTGGTCGGGTTTGACGATACCTTTTATGTGTTCCTGCCCATTCTGATTGCTACCAGTGCCGCAAAAGCCTTTGGCGGCAACCAGTACTTAGGTGCTGTTATCGGTATGCTGATGATTCACCCCGACCTCCAGAACGCATGGACGGTCGCTTCTCAGGGTGTTCTCAAGACCCAGAGCGTTTGGTTCGGTCTCTATCATGTGGATCTGGTGGGCTATCAGGGTCACGTCATCCCCGTCATTATCGCTGTGTGGGTCATGTGCTTCATCGAGAAGCGTCTGCACAAGATTGTCCCCGCCATGTTTGACCTGTTCGTCACTCCTCTGGTCAGCGTCTTTGTCACCGGCTATCTGACCTACTCCATCATTGGCCCCATCTTCGTTTTCATCGAGAACGCTATTATCGGCGGCGTTCAGTCCCTCATCACCCTGCCCTTCGGCATCGGCTCCGGCATCATGGGCGGTCTGTACTCCCTGACCGTTGTCGCCGGTGTTCACCATATGTACACCGTCATTGACGTGGGTCAGCTGGCCAAGTATGGTCTGACCTACTGGCTGCCTCTGGCATCTGCCGCTAACATCGCTCAGGGCGCTGCTACCCTCGCTGTCGCTCTCAAGACCAAGATTGACCGCACCCGCAGCGTGGCTCTGCCCTCCGCTCTCTCCTGCTTCATGGGCATCACCGAGCCTGCTATCTTCGGCGTGAACCTCCGTGCCGTCAAGCCCTTTGTCTTTGGTGCTTGCGGCGGTGCTTGCGGTGCGCTGTTCGCCTCCATCGTCGGTCTGGGCGCAAGCGGAACCGGCGTGACCGGTATCTTCGGTCTGCTGCTGTGCCTGCATGATCCCATCAACTATATGATTATGTTCTGCATCGCCGCAGGTGTTGCTTTTGCTCTGACCTGGATGTTCGGCGTTGAGGACAAGGCTCCCGCTGCAAAGAAGTCCGCTCCCGTCGCTGCTGCTCCCGCTGTGGAGACCGAGCCTGCTACCATCTACTGCCCCATCGAGGGCAACGTCATCGCCCGTAAGGACATCCCCGACGCAACCTTCGCTTCCGGCGCACTGGGTGACGGCGTTGGCATTGAGCCTGCAACCGGTGTGGTTGTCGCTCCCTTCAACGGCACCATCTCCACTGTTGCCGAGACCAAGCACGCCATCGGCATTAGCTCCGAGGATGATATGGAGATGCTCATCCATGTTGGTATCGACACCGTTGCCATGAACGGCAAGGGCTTTGAGCCTCAGGTCAAGGAGGGTGACAGCGTGAAGGCTGGCCAGGTTCTGCTGAAGTTCTCCATGGACGAGATTAAGGCTGCCGGTTATCCCACCACTATCTTGACCTGCTGCTGGATATTTCCCCTGCGTCTGTGAATTCCTATCGCCGTTTTGACATCAGACTCGCTGCTGACGAGAAGCATTATTTCCAGATTTCCTATGACCCTTACAACAATGTGGTTACGGTGGATCGCTTCCACACGGGCTGTACCAAAGATGTTCTTCACAGCAGAAGCTTTACAGTTGCCGACCGAGCAGGTGAGCTGAAGCTGCGAATTGTCATGGATCGTCAGAGTGTGGAAATTTTCGCAAACGACGGTGAGGATGCCGCTACCTTTGTCTTTTTCACGCCCTTGTCTGCGGACGGAATCAGCTTCCATGTGGATGGAGAGGCTAATCTGGCAATTGAAAAGTATGACCTGACCATTTAAAAGGAAATTTGCTTTTCCTATCAAATTCATCATCTTAAAAGGGACTGTTGCACAGACAAAATGCTCGTGCGGCAGTCCCTTTGTCGGTTTCAATCTACGAAGGATTTCAGCGGCGGGGAAACAGCAGTGGGCAGTTTTCATGTTGCCGTAGCCGTGGTCGATGC
>JAKSQD010000104.1 GCA_024404315.1 Oscillospiraceae bacterium | reverse complement strand
GGGAGTGAAAGGACAAGCAAGGCGCACATTCGACGATTGTGCGGTGTTGCCTTAATCCCCAAACAGAACAGACACCTTACAGACTGGAAGGAACGTTTTTCAAGTCTGCAAGGTGTCTTTTTTTGAGCATTCGCACATCATTCTGTTCCAATGGTGGAGCGGTTTTCCTTGCTCATCCATTCCATCACCCTGGAGGCGCAAATTAAAAACCACGGTGTGAATGCTTCTGCATGATTCATCAGTTCCGCTTGCAGCTCTTCCACAGAAATCCAGCGTACGTCCTCTACCTCTTCCGGGTCAATGACAACAGAGCCGTGATAATCTCCCACAAGAACATGGTCACATTCAAACTCAGTAATCCCATTTTCAAAGGGATAACGGTAGAAGAAGGTGTCAATCTCTTGCAGCTTTTCCAATCGAACCCCGATTTCTTCCATCAAACGGCGCTTGGCCGCCTCCAACACGGTCTCTCCGGGGGCTGGGTGGGAACAGCAAGTATTCGTCCACAGACCACCGCAGTGGTATTTATGGGAAGCCCGTTTTTGCAACAAGATTTTCCCCTTATGGACAAGAAAAACGGAAAACGCCCGGTGCAGCCTCTGCTGAATGTGAGCCTCCATTTTCTCCATGGTTCCAATTTCCTTATCCTGAAAATCCACTAAAATAACCTGCGGCATGGCGGTTTCCTCCTCAAGCAACGTAAAACATCCACTGGTAGCTCTATGATAGCAGAAAAGTCCCTTTTCGTCCACGAATTTTTTCATTTCCCCTTGACAACGGAGCAAGAGAGTAGTATGCTTTCCTCATGAACATATGAACAACTGTTCATATGATAAAAACGTAGAAAGAAGGAACCTCCATGAACGAACATCTGCACCATCATGACGAGGAATCAGAAGCAATAGAGAAAACCGGTTCCTGCGGCTGCGGTCACGAACATGAGCACCATCACCACGACCATGAGGAAGAATGCTCCTGCGGCTGCGGTCACGAACACGAGCACCACGAGCATGAAGAACCTTCTTCCCACGCCGTTTCCGGCACTGCTCGAAACTACATCGTAGAAAACATGGATTGCGCCAACTGCGCCGCCAAAGTGGAGCGCAAACTGAACGCTCTCCCTGAAATTGGCAAGGCTACCCTGACCTATGCAACCAAAAAGCTCCGCATCGTAGCCGATGATCCAGAAAAAGCGCTGGAAGCAGCCAAAAAGTGCATCTCCGAAGCGGAACCGGAATGGGAACTGATTGTTCCTCAGGCCACTGGTTCCGCCAAAACCTACATCGTGGAGCATATGGACTGCGCCAACTGCGCCGCCAAGCTGGAAGCCAAAATCAACGCCCTTCCCAGCGTGGAGGAAGCCATCCTCACCTACTCCACCAAGAAATTGCAGGTGCGCTCCGCTTCCCCCGAACGGGCGCTGGCAGAAATCAAGGCTTGTATCGCTGAAAATGAACCGGAATGGGAGTTGATTGTTCCCAAGGCCAGCAACAGCAAGCCCAGAACCTACGTTGTAGAGCATATGGACTGCGCCAACTGCGCCGCCAAGCTGGAAGCCAAAATCAACGCCCTTCCCAGCGTGGAGGAAGCCATCCTCACCTACTCCACCAAGAAATTGCAGGTGCGCTCCGCTTCCCCCGAACGGGCGCTGGCAGAAATCAAGGCTTGTATCGCTGAAAATGAGCCGGAATGGGAACTGATTGTCCCTGAAAGCAGTTCTGTCAAAGCAAGTGCTCCCGTCAAGGCAGAACAGAAACACTTTGATCTTCCCGTGATTCTGATTGGCATTGCTGCGCTGGTCGCTGTGGAAGTGCTGGAACGGATGGGCGTTTCTGACCTCACTCTCTTTCTGATTTGCCTGGTCGGTTATCTGGTGGTGGGCGGCAAGGTGCTGATGACCGCCTTCCGTAACCTGACCCGTGGTGAGGTGTTCGACGAGAACTTCCTCATGTCAATTGCCACCTTGGGTGCTTTCGGCGTGAAGGAGTTCCCCGAAGCGCTGGGCGTGATGCTCTTCTACCGCATCGGTGAATATTTCGAGGACAAAGCCGTGGCTCAGTCCCGCAGCAACATCATGGATGCGCTGGATCTCCGTCCCGAGGTGGTCACGCTCCTGTCCGGCGGCTCAGAGCTGGTCATTCCCGCCGAGGAAGCACAGGTCGGCGACCTCATTCAAGTTCGCCCCGGCGACCGCATTCCGTTGGATGGCGTGGTGGTGAACGGCGAGAGCCAGATTGACACCTCCGCCGTCACCGGTGAGCCGGTTCCCGTCTCCGTCCATCCCGGTGAAGCAGTGATTTCCGGCTGCGTCAACAACACCGGCTTGCTGACCGTTCGGGTGAAAGCGGTTCTGGCAGAATCCATGGTCAGCCGTATCATGGACAGTGTGGAGAACGCCGCCGCTTCTAAGCCTCAGATTGACCGTTTTATCACCCGTTTTGCCAAAATCTACACCCCTGTGGTGGTGGCCTGCGCCCTGGCCGTCGCCATCCTTCCCTCTATTCTGACCGGAGAATGGGCTTATTGGGTGAAAACCGCCTGTACCTTCCTGGTCATCTCCTGCCCCTGCGCTCTGGTACTGAGCGTACCGCTCGCCTTTTTTGCCGGCATCGGCGCCGCCTCCAAGGAAAAGATTCTCTTCAAGGGCGGCAATTCCATGGAAGCGCTCAACAAAATCAAGGCCGTGGTGATGGACAAAACCGGAACCATCACCGAAGGAAGCTTCACCGTCCGCAAGCTGGAGCCCGCTCAGGGCGTGGAGGAAGAAACGCTTCTGCGTGCCGCCGCATCCTGTGAAGCCCATTCCACCCACCCCATTGCCCGCTCTGTGCTCGCCGCCGCCGATGGACTGCCCCGGGTGGAACTGCACAACGTGGAAGAAATCGCCGGTAAGGGTATCTCTGCCGAGGGCTGGCTGTGCGGAAGCCGTTCCCTGCTGGAAGAAAACGGCGTAACCATCCCCGCTTTGGGCAGCGCCGCCGGTTCCACTCAGGTCTATGTGGCAAAGAATGGCCAATACTTTGGCCGTATCCTCATTGCGGACACGGTAAAGAAGGGGGCTCAGGACGCTGTTACTCAGCTTCATGCGATGGGTCTTTCCACCGTTATGCTCACCGGCGACGGCGAGGAGAGCGCCAAGGCCGTGGCCGCTGAAGTCGGCATCCAGCAGGTTCGTGCCAAGCTGATGCCGCAGGATAAGCTGGCCGCTGTGCAGACGCTACGCCAGAGCGAGGGCGGCGTGCTCTTCGTGGGCGATGGCATCAATGACGCTCCCGTGCTGGCCGGTGCCGACGTGGGCGGCGCTATGGGCAGCGGCGCAGATGCCGCCATTGAAGCGGCTGACCTAGTGTTCATGACCGGAGAGCCAAACGCCATCCCGAAAGCTATCCGCATTGCCAAAAAAGCAACCGCTATTTCCTGGCAGAACGTGGTTTTCGCTCTGCTGTTCAAGGCACTGGTGCTGGTGTTGGGTCTGCTGCATTATGCCAATATGTGGTTCGCCGTGTTTGCTGACACCGGTGTGGCCATGATTTGCATCGCCAACTCCATCCGCATTCTCTACAGCAAGCATTAAACCTGTCGTTATCGTTCTCTTTTCCAGCCTCCTCTCTGAAAGGCTCTCACGGGATGGTTTTCCGTCCCCTGAGAGCTTTTGATCTTTTTGAACTTTCTATTGACGAATGGAGCGCTTCACAGTATAATGATACCCACAATTGCGGAAAGGAGAGAAAAAACATGAACGACGAACTGGATATTGTCACCCTCACCGACGAAAACGGTGTGGAAGCGGAATTTGCATATCTGGATCTGGTGTCCTATGAGGGCGACGACTATGTGGTGCTGCTGCCCCTGCCCGACGATGAGAGCGGCGAGGTGGTTATCCTAAAGGTGGAGCCCATCGAAGGCAACGAAGAGATGGAAGACTATGTATCCATCGACGACGAAGCAGTTTTGGATGCTGTGTTCGAGATTTTCTGCGAGCGTCTGGACGATTGATTCCACTTTTTGAGCATAAAATGACTCCCACGGGACATTCCTGTGGGAGTTTTTTGCT
>JAKSQD010000103.1 GCA_024404315.1 Oscillospiraceae bacterium | reverse complement strand
AAAGTACAGTTTACAAGGGACTACACAGGGTAGGTATCTGACGGGAGGGGTGCCGCCAGTCAGATTTTCCATGTGATGTTCAAGCTGTCGCTTGTGGCGGCTATGGTGGTGATCATCAAATCCACCACACGCCGCTTGTCATCAAAAGATACATTCTCCCAGGTATCGAGGTAGCCGGAAATCTGGCTGACCTGTTCCGGGCTGATGGCCTCCACAGTCAACTCCGCTATCCTTGCCAGAAGTTCCTGCTTGCGCCCGTCCAGTTCCGCTATCTTCACATTCACATAGGAGAACAGGACATTGTTTGCCCCCGTCAGACTGTCCACCAGCTTTTCAATCTCGCTGTCTACATGGGCAAGTTCCACTTGCAGGGCGGTGATTTTCGGGTTTGCCTTTGCCGCTTTCTTTTTTCCTGTCAGCGTCTTGTAGCTTGCCAGCTTCTTTACCATCTGCTGATAAACAACCGCTTCCAGTTCCGAAGTGATGATTTTCCCACAGCCAGGACAGCTTTTATTGTCCAGCCGTTTCGTGCAGCGGAGATACTGTTTGCCGGAGGGATTGTAGATACTCATAAGAGCATACCCGCAATTCCCGCACTTGATTTTTCCTGCCAGCCATGTGTGGGTGGCTTTCCGGGCAGACTGGATTTTCATGTTGTTCATCAGCTTCTTGCGGCAGGTCAGCCAGGTGTCGGAGGGGACGATACCCTCATGGGGAGCCAGTACCAGCATTTGGTCTTTTAAGTCGTTTTTCTTGCTGGCCTTTACATCTCGCCCTTGATACAGATAGCAGCCGTTCATGCCCGTAAAATCGGCAACGTCATTGACAATGACTGTACCTTGACTTTTGAAAAATTCGTACACATCAAGGTCTGCCTGCACATAGACAGGATTGCGTAACATCTGCGCCAGCGTGGGGCGTATCAGCTCTTTGCCATGGAACAAAATCCCCTGTTCGGCAAAGTACCGGGTAATGTCCCCGTAGGAAGTTGTGGGCTGGGCGTACATCTCAAACATCAGCCGGATATTGGCCGCTTCCTCCGGGTTTACCACCAGCTTCTTTGTGTTGATACCGTCCATCTTGATAGGCTCCGTATGGAAGCCGTAAGGGGCTTTCCCGCCCATCTTAAAGCCCCGCTGACTGCGGGAGTAGTAAGCGTCCGTTACCCGCTTCTGTATCGTTTCCCGTTCAAGCTGGGCGAACACGATACAGATATTCAGCATGGCCCGTCCCATCGGCGTGGAGGTATCAAACTTTTCCGTAGAGGACACAAACTCCACATTGTACTGCTGGAACAGCTCCATCATGTTGGCAAAGTCCAGAATGGAACGGCTGATACGGTCGAGCTTGTAAACCACGACCTTTGCAATCAAGCCCCGCTTGATGTCCCGCACCAGTTCTTGAAACTTCGGACGGTCTGTGTTCTTGCCGCTGTACCCTTTGTCTGTGTATTCCTTGCAGTTACCGCCTTTCAACTCGTATTTGCAAAATTCAATCTGGCTTTCAATGGAAATGCTGTCCTTTTTGTCTACCGATTGTCTTGCATAGATTGCGTCTATCCGATTGTTCATATTGTCGCTCCTTTTCTTAAAAAAGAAACGGAGCTGCTGACAGTTCTATTATACCGCCAGCAGCCCCGCAAATCAATGATGGGTTTGGAAAACCTTATGTCCCGGCTTCCTCACTCTCCCGCTTGTCGGCGTACTTGCGGAACACCTCATAAAGCTGCTGTTCCAGTTCCCGGCGTTTGGCTGCTTCCTGTTCCGGCGTGAACACCGGGGAGAGATTTTCCAGTGTGATTTCCTTTCCCTGAAAAGTCACGATTTCGATTTCCTTTTTGTATCTGATATTACTTATAAGATCACCTTTCCTTTCCATGCTGCCGCTGTTGCCGTTTCAGTTCCGCTAAAATCTCCGGCGGGATACGGTCAACCAGCCGCCGCATATCGTCCAGTTCGCTTTTTAACTTCGCCCGTTCCATCGTGTCATTCATCTTGCCTTTTTCGCTGGCCTTTGCCCTGACTTCCAGCTTTTCATTTTCCGCTAACAAGTCATTGATTGTGACCTTGTATTTTTTCAGTTGCCCGGAGAAGTTCTCCATCTGCGGAAACCACTTTTTCAGCATGGAGAGGGCTTCCTCTTTCTTCTTTCCGGCGTTCAGCGGGGTAATGCCGGAGAGAACCGCTTCAATGGCCCTCGCCTGTTTGGAGAGGTTGACCGCCTGTTTGAACAGCCGGGTGGGGATATGCTTCCGGCCCGTCTTGCTGGCGCTTTCCCCACGCTCCAGGTCGGGGTACTGCTCCACCATACAGGCGTGAAAATCGTCCTGCCACTTCGTCAGATTGGCCCGGTTGCCGATAATTTCTTTGGCGCACAGGCGGTTGTCCTTTGTCAGCGGCACAAAGACCAAGTGCAGATGGGGCGTTTTTTCATCCATGTGTACCATAGCCGAAACGATGTTCTCCCGGCCCACCCGGTCAATGAGGAAGTCCGCCGCCCTCTGGAAGTAGGCCGCTATCTCCTTTGGGGACTTGCCCTTGAAAAACTCCGGGCTGGCGGTAATCAGCGTGTCCACAAACCGAGTGCTGTCCTTGCGGGTGCGGCATCTGGCCTGCTCGATGCGGCTCTGAATGAAATGGTAGTAGCGGCCATCCGGCTTGACGATGTGGAAATTGTACTTGCTCCGGCTGGTGTCAATGTCCGGGTTGCTGGCGTACTGCTCCTTTTTCCGTTCATGGTGGGCTTCCAGCGGCCCCGCCGGGTGGCCCTTGTGCTTCTCAAATCGCAAAATTGCGTGTTGTGCCATTGAACTCCTTTCCCCATTCCATTCCTTTCCGGCGGGTTTTCCCGCCGAAAATATCTCTGATAGGATTGGAATGGAATGAATGTAAATAGATGGTTTTAATCTCTGTATTTCTATATACCGTCAGATTTCCGTACTTCAAGAGGATTGATTTTCGTACTCGCCAAGTACGGTTTTCAGCCCTCCGGCGTACCATAACCGGATTTCTTGAAGTCGGTGTTTGGAACCGCTTCATAGGATTTCGGGTAAATGCGGTTGGGTTTTCCACAGCCCTGTTTCTGGATTTCCACCAGCCCCGCATACTGCAACTCCCGCAGGGTGTTGACCGCTTTCTGCCGCCCGCAGCGGAGCAAAGCGACCACCTCGCAGATGGGGTAGTACAGGTAGACCCGCCCGTACTCGTCCGCCCAGCCGTTCTTCCGGGACAACTCCGCCCGGCGCAGGACAAAGGCATACAGCACCTTCGCTTCGTTGCTCAAGGGCTGGAATGTGGGTGCTTCAAAAAGGAAATTGGGGAGCCGGGTGAAACTGAACGCCTTTTCCGGCTGGTGAATATAAATCGTGTTTGTCATAGCGTGTTTTGTGGACGGTTAGAGGCCCGTTTTCCGGGGCGAATGATAAATGATACCAGCCGCCCCGGTTGAGGGCTTGCGGAGCCTTGCAAATCAAGGCTTTTCCCGCTCTTAACTGTCCACAGCAGACCTCCTTTTCCGTTCACTTTCTGTTTTCTGCCGCCTGTGAACTCTGGCGGCGCAGTCCGGGCAGTATTTGCCCCGGTTGGACTTCGGGACGAACACACCGCCGCACTCCGCACAGCGTTTCAAGTCCCTGTCCCGGTAAATCTCCGCTTCCAGCGTCCTGTCCAGCGGCAAGACCGCCCAGCGGAACCACTTGCAGCAGACGGAGAACGAAATCATCTGCGGACAGGCGCAGGTGTCGCCATCGTCCAGCGCAAGGCAGTTTCCGTCCTCGCAGTTGCAGCACTCCCGGCGTATCAGGCCGCTGGCTCGTCTCTTCTGGGGCGGGGTTATGCGGTAGGGGGAGCCGTCCGGCCTGTGTTCCAGCGGCGGCAGGTGTTGATAGGGTCTTTTGCTCATGCGTCCCTCCGTTTTCTTTGGCGTGTTCTGTTTCCAAGGTGCTTGTCCATCGATGAACTATCCCAAGTCTACACCTTTTTGACCGCCTGTGCCGTATATCCAAGAGGTAGGAAATCAGCCTGAAAAACTCCCTATTTCCACGCTCTCGGATTTGTGATATAATCAAAAAAAGATAAAAGACAAATTCAGGTTTCTGGTCTTCTTGCACAAAATAAAGGAGGAGCTATTATGCAA
>JAKSQD010000102.1 GCA_024404315.1 Oscillospiraceae bacterium | reverse complement strand
TACATCCTCATCGACATCGGACCCACGGAGGGTATTCTGAGTGCAAACGCTCTGACCGCTTCGGACGGCATTCTCATTCCTATGGATTTGCAGCTCTTCGCAATGGCTGGCGTTTCACAAATCCTCACCACCACGGTGAAAATCCGTAGGCGTATCAACCCCAAGATTCAGATTGTTGGTATCGTATTCAACCGCTACGACAATCGTACCAACCTCAGTCAGCAGGTCATTGATGATGTGACTTCTACCTATGGTCAGCAGATTCATCTGTTCAAGGCATCTATCCCTCAGACCGTTTACATCGGGGAATCCCACTATCACGGCAAGCCTGTTGGACTCCATAAGCCCATGTGCGGAGCATCTGTGGCGTTCCAGAAATTGGCACAAGAGCTGATGGTTCAGTGTCCCCCTCCTGCAAAGGACGGTGATGTGTAATGGCTGGTGCAAAGGGTATGCCCACCCGCAGAGTGGCATCCGCAATCGACATTCTGACGCAGGAATGTGATTCTGTAGTTGGCGGTGTCCGGTTCACGGAACTGCCCATCAAGCAGATCAAACCCTACCACGACCACAAGTTCCGCTTGTACTCCGGCGAGCGTTTGGAGGACATGGTGGAGAGTATCAAGCTGCATGGTGTTCTCAATCCCGTCATCGTTCTCCGTCTGGATGCAATGCACTACGAGATGCTGGCTGGACACAACAGACTTCGTGCTGCGGAGATGGCAGGTCTTGAAACCATTCCGGCACTGGTCAAGGAGAATCTGACCGATGCGGAGGCTCTGGCGTATGTCATCGAAACGAACCTCATGCAGCGCAGCTTCACTGATATGCTCCCCAGTGAGCAGGCGGCGGTGTTACAGCTCCGCATGGACAAGCTGACCTCTCAGGGACGCAGAAACGACATTCTTTGTGAGCTGGCGTTTCTGGAAACTGGTAAGGCAGAGGCTCTCGAAGGATTAGGGACTTCCGCCCTATTAGGGCGGAGGTTAGAGAGCAGAGAAAAAGTTGGTGTGGAGTACGGACTCTCCAAAAACTCTGTTGCTCGACTTCTCCGTATCAACTACCTTACCAATGATTTCAGAGAGATGGTAGACAACAACAAACTCCCTCTTTACGCCGCAGTTGACCTCTCCTATCTCTCCCTTGAAGCTCAGCGGTGGGTGCAGCAGGTATCCGACGAATTGAAATGCCCCATCACCATGCGGATTGCTAAGATTCTGAAGGGTCAGAAAAATGACCTCACCCGTGAAGTGGTATACGGCATCATGAAGGACATCCAAGACGACAACAAGCCAATCCGCCCCAGCCACAATGTCCGACTTTCCAAAACCATCTATGACCAATACTTCAAAACGTGGTCTGACGATGCAATTCAAGATGTCGTTGACAAGGCGGTAAACGCATGGTTTGATGCCGGTAATTAACAATCATTTCACAATCCTGACACAGATTGGACACCATTTCCATTCCTGTCTCTGGTATTCTATCATCACAGCAAGGAACTCAACCTTGTCTCCTCTCTTTTCTCTCTTTCTTTCAAAATCGGCACTGACGAGGCAAACGTCCCGAACAGTGCCGAACTACCAACACCGGATTGCATCCGTTTTCATATAGCTTTTTCCTTTCTTTCATTTGTTCTCCTTTCTTTTGACAAGAGCCGTTGGCAGCAATGCTGACGGCTTTTGTCATCCTCAAATCGGTATCCTCGGATGTTTCCATCATCCGTTGAGATATATCTTCATTTTATTTTTTTCTTGACGGGTGGCAGTTTGTGAAATCAGGCTGTCATCTGTCTCATTGTCTTACCTGCCCGATGTGGTGCTCCTTTGCATCGTATCGGGCTTTTTCTTTTTGTCAATCACTGGCTCAGCCTGATTGTATATTTTTCTCTTTGGAGGTTATCAACATGAGCATGATGAACATTCCCTTTACCGAACGACTTTGGTACTCGCTCCGTCAGAATGGTTTCGATGTAAAGGAACAGCAAGGCGGTTACGCTGCCTATGTCGGCGCACCCGACAGTCCTGCGGTCTGCATTATGGACGGTGACGGCAACTACCAGATGTGCCGTAGCTCTGAGATCGGCTGTGTGGAGCAGCTCTGCATGATGGAGGGCATCCAGAACGTCTATAAGCTGGTGAAGGCCACCGCACTGAATCCTCTGCACCTGCCTGGTCTGAACGAACTGGATGTGGAGCCAGAGGGCAACTTCTGCGACGACAGGCAGATTATGATGAATCGGCACTGCCCCTTGGACACGGCGGCACCCACTCTATGCAGTCTGCATCATCACGAAAATATGGTGGATAGGAACCCCTTTGCAGGTCTGTTGGGCTTACTACTGGGCGTGCCTACTCCTGCTGTCCTCATGAAAAAGCCTGTTCCCGGTATCGGCAGCAACGAAGAAAATTCCGCTTCCAACGAAGCACCCTACGGCGAGTAATCGCCAAATCAAACTGAAAGCGTGACTATAGTGAAAAGACGACTGATTCAAACTGTGCAATCCGTATTTGTAGCAGCCGACGTGACTGCGGCAGAACTGGTGGTGATGGGTCTTCTCAAATTGGCTTTTCATCCTGTTTCCGCACCTGCGCTGTGGCTCGAACTCTTCGATTTTGGTGCCATGGCAGCTTTTGTCCTCGTGATCTTTCTCGCAGAAAAAGCAGAGATGAAGCCCTTTGAAAAGCTGGTGCTGATGTTGATTCCCCTTGTTATTGTGGCAGTAAACGTATCACAGTTGTTCCCGTTGTCATCGGTGTGGTGGCTCTGCTTCCTTCTGGAACTTGTCGGTGCAGTACTTGGCGGAAGCTTTGCCGCCTGCATCAAGCTCTCCAGCGAAATGAGCCGCATAGAAGAACGCTATGCCTTGGCGGTGATTGAAGAATGAGCATCATCCCCGCTGTGCTGACGCTGCTGATAGCAGGAATGTTCCTAGCAGTTGGATGGACGATCTTTCGCTCCCTCCCCATTATCATGACAGAATACGGATTCTCTGAAAAGGAGCTGACCATCTGGTGACAATGAAATTCTTTCTTCGGCACATCCGCTCCCCCAACGGATGACTGTCGTATCATTATCAACAATAACATAAAATGGGGTGTTTTATGTATAAACACAAAAGAAAAGCATCATGGGTAAACCAGATGCTTGCCCTTATCATGGTGGTAGTTCTGGTGTTTTCCGTTCTGCCCTGTGGTGCGCTGGCCGCTGAGTTTTCTGCTGACCATTCCACCGTGGTCTATGAATCCGTAGAGGCAGATGCCCCTGCTGATTCCAGCACTGACCCGTGGGACGACGAAGAAACCATTATGATCCCCACCCCTGTGGAGGATGAATCTGAATCCGAACCTGAAAAGAACAAACCTGTTCAGGGTGAGGAATCTGAAGAGGAAATTCCTTCTGAATCGGACGAGAGCATCATGGACGATCCTGATGCAAGCAATCCTAAAGAGGAACCTGAACCTGATATCAGTATCACCGAACAGGAAACCGAACCTGATACCAACGTTCCCGAACAGGAAATCGAACCGGAAAGAAACCCTGTATTCCAGATTCCTGCTCTGGACGAGGACTTTCCTGATGACTATGAAAGCGACACTTATAACAGCAATCCCACTCCCAACTTCGGAATCGCTCCCATGGCAGTGTATGACGGAACGGTTGAGTGGGCGGCTCTTCCTTATACGGACGGTCAGCTCTCCTTTGAACTGAGCGGAACGACGCTGGAAGGTGCGACCTACAAGGGACTCAGTGACGAAAGAGTTTCTGTCAACGAGACCTATGCGGGAAATAAGTACCGAACCTTCTCCAACACCAGCTTTGATAACGACCACACCATCACCCTTCCTGATGCTGGTTTCTACATCAAAAACGGAAAGATCAACCGTGTGAAGGTCGTCCTTCAGATTAAGGTAATCAATGACAGTCAGGGAAAGCATGGCACGGGCGCATTTATCACCACCGGTCATCCAGGACACTTTGGCAACGCTGAACTTCTCGATGACATTGGCAGAGGAGAGCGAGCCTATACCTACATTGCCATTAAGCCTTTCTTTTACTACGCAGGAACCAATACACAGATCACAGACTACACCATGACCTGTTACGTTACGGATATTGACCCCGCAACTACCAAAAACGGCAAGAATCCGGGCATTGAGGGTTGGGCATTTA
>JAKSQD010000101.1 GCA_024404315.1 Oscillospiraceae bacterium | reverse complement strand
ACAGAGGCTCAGTAGCTTTTTGAGGCTCCTGTCTCCGGATCGTGTGCGATAAAAGAGATATTCTGTACATCAGAAGAATCAACAACATACTCACCGGAGCTGTATCTGCTGCTGGCAAGCTCAAGGGCATCGTCCAGCGACACCGCCTCAACATCAAAATCCTGAGTTACTGTTTCTTCAATGGTTACGGTAAATCGTTTGGGCAGAGCCGGTCGAGACGGCACATCGCTGATGTTGACCAGCCAGAGTCCGTCATCCGTAATATGCTCATGCGCCCAATCCTGATTCAGATGGAGTTTCAGAAGGGTGCTGCAAAGCTGCATTCCCAAATCCCGAACAGAGGTTACGCCGTCATCAGAGGGAAGCGTTTCCCGGCGCAGGTCCTCAGTGGTATTGACGGACTCCAAAAGATGCCAGACATCGGACAGAGGGAGTCTGCAATCATCAAAGCGCACACACCAGTATGTGTCCTCGTCAAACGATGCCCTGCAAGCTACCCTTCGGTTCAGAATGCGGCTTACTTCCTCAGTGAGCATGGCGGAAAGCTCATACCAGCTCAGGAACGACGTTTTTTGATAGGTTAAATGGCTCATGGCGTTCTCCTCAAGGGCGGAGCGGTCACCCACTCCGCCACGATGTAACGGTAGAAGATTACTCTGCCAGCATAGCCTCAAACTCTGCTTCGGTCAGGATGGTGATGCCGAGCTTCTGAGCCTTAGCCAGCTTACTGCCCGCCTTATCGCCAACGATGAGGAAATCAGTCTTCTTGGTGACAGAGGAGCCGGGCTTTGCGCCGATGGAGAGGATCTTAACGTTGATGCCGTCACGGGTGTAGTTCTGGAGCTTGCCGGTGGCAACGATGGTCTTGCCTGCAAAAGCGGTGTTGGAAGTGGGATTCATGTTCATAGTCTCCTTTTTAAATGTGATGTGGTTCAGCAGCGGTCTCCAGAGCTTTGCTTCCTCTGCGTCCGCATACCAAGCGTAAATGTTGCTGTGCATGGTGGTGCCAAAGTTGGGCAGACTGGTAAAATCGAAACCGTTCTGAATGGCGGTCTCGAATGCGTTCCAGTCGCCGTGGAAGTGCTGGTCAATGTCCCGACCGGCATGGCGGCCCACATTGGGGATGCCCAGACCGGCGATGAACTGTGCCAGCGTACAGCAGCGGCTTTTTTTGATAGAGGCCAGCAGCCGTTCGAAGGACTTCACGCCGAAGCCTTCCGTCTTGATGATATCCTCACGATGCTGCTCCAGCGTGTAAAGGTCGCCAAAGCTGTGAATCCATCCGTGTCCAATAAACTTTTCCAGCGTCGTTGCCGAGATTCCCTCAATGTTCATGCGAGTCTTCTCGCAGAAATGAGTGAATTTCTGGATGAGCTTTGCCGTACAGTGGGGGTTCTCGCAATAAAGCTGACGGATGCCGCCGGAGGAGGATCTGACGGTCAGTGCTTCACCGCAGCAGGGACAGGTCATAGGCAGCTGATAGATGTTGCTCTGAGTTACGTTTTCAGCGATCTGCGGGATAATCATGTTGGATTTGTAGACCTTGATGGTATCGCCCAATCCAAACTGGAAATCGTCGAAGATATCCAGATTATGCAGGTAAGCCCTGCTCACGGATGCACCGTCGATGGTCACAGGCTTGAAAAGACCCGTGATGCTGACCATACCGGTTCGGGTGGTGGCAAGTTCTACTCCTTCGAAAGTGGTTTCGTACAGGTCATCTGCCCACTTCAAGGCCAGAAGTCGGTTCTCGTGATGACCGGTTGCGCCGAGAGACTTGCCATAGGCAAGGTCGTCAAACTCAATGATAAGACCATCCACCGGATAGGCATAATCATTGGGCTTCATGGTGCTGATGATGGCATGGATATGACCGGGGGTGGTATCCTTGTCAAAGAAGGTATGAGGCACTACGCTAAAGCCCTGCTGGGCGAGGAAATCAAGCTGCTCCGTTTTGCGAGTAAAGCCCAGATCAGTAACCAGATCAAAGGCAAGGAACTCCAGACTGCGCTTTTTGGATTCGGCAGGGTCCAGCTTGCGGGTGCTTCCGGCGGCGAGGCCACGGGGGTGGGTATAGGGGTCCTCCAGACTGCGATTGATGCTATCGAAGTTTGCCCACGAGATGACGCCTTCGCCGCGCACCTCGAACTCTTCGAGGAAGGGAACGCTGAGAGGCACGTTGAGGAAGGTACGGACAGTGTGTGTCACGTCCTCACCAACGATTCCCTCACGACCACGGGTGATCGCCTGCGTGAGCTGACCGTTGCTGTACCTCAGAACGAGGGTCAGACCGTCCAGCTTCCACGACAGGACAGCAGGGCGACCGTCGATGAAGCGGATGAAATCATCTGTGCTTTTGGTCTTTGCCGCCGAGAGCATGGGTTTGCTGTGGCGAACCGGAACCAGTTCACTCAGAATTTCATCGGGGACGGAATGGATGGGAGAAGAGGAAAGGATCGTACCAACGTCCTCCTCCAGAGCTGCCAGACGCTCCACAAGCGAGTCATAGTCCCGGTCGGGCATGATGGGCCTGTCATCACGATAGTAGGCGGTGTTTGCGGCGCTGATCTGGGCGATCAGTTCCCGCATTTCTTTGATTTTGGGGTTATTCAGTTTCATTTGTAGATGCTCCTTTTTGAGAATCGTTTGGTTGAAGGAAAGAAAGCCTTCCCATTGGTGGTCTTCAAAGCGTCGAGCAGAGTGAAGCTTTAGCGCATAACCTTCAATGTCTTCAGGGACATCAAGAGGGGAAAAATGATTCGGAATCCATTCAATCAGGGTTTGAAGCAGCGCTTCTTCTCCTGAACGGACGATTAAATCCCGGACCAGCAGTTTCCATTCCTTTGTGGGGTATTTGCCGGATGGTGTGGCGATATACGCTTGGCGTTTCCCGGTCTTGCGGCGCAAACCATAGCCGCTATACAACCATTGAAGGTCATGTAAGGTCAGTTCTTTGCTCATACGCTGACTGCTTCCCGATGAGGCGGCATATCCGCATAAACATCGGTGCGTTCACAGCCACAGGAAATGTAAGGGGTGTACCAACGGCTCCATTCCTCGCCGGTGAGCGAGTTGCCATGGATGACCACAGCGGGAATCTTGAACAGGGTCAGCTGGATGTAAGCCATCCAGACACAGCGGATGTCGATGTCCTGAGCGATCCAGAGCACATTCTGTGTGTCCTGCCCCTTCTGCCTCATGGCATAGGCAGCACCCAGCACCATTGCGCCGGAGCCGCAGGTGGGTTCATTAAAAATACGCAGGTCCTGTGAACTGTCTGAACAATTGACCAGCTGTGCCATCAGGCGGCAGACATAATCAGGGGTAAAGAACTGCCCCTTCCATTCGTTGTGGAGCTTCAGTTCATGAAAAACTGAGCCAAGAACATCGCAGGGCGTATCCATCTCTGCTTCCACAGCCAGACCGATCAGGCGGATCATCTCTGCATATTCGGTCAGCTGCTCAGAGGTCTGTCTGCTTTGCAGTTCTTCCATCCGCTGGCGGCGTTCACTTCGGGTGGTGGGATCAACGAGGATGCTGGTGGACAGGGCTGTCAGCTCAAGGAAGGTTGTGAACACATTGTCCAGTCCATCGACCGCACCCTGCCTGCGGAGCAGGTCGATCAGCTGCTGCTTAGGGGTCTTTTCGGATTTGTTATTCGTTTTCACTTTTAATACCTCACTTTTTAAGATGATATATATGGAACACGGGTCTTGTAAAAGCACCCGGAACACAGAAGGGAGCCAGATGCCCCAGAAAAAGAAAAAGCACTCAAAGAACGCAGTGCGGCCGATGAGTGCTGATAGGTTCCGAGAACCCGTGAATATGAAAATGTCAGATCAGCGCAGGAGGTGGCGTGCCTCCCGTCCCGATTCTCTGTGCCCCTGTATGAAACGAGGCAGAGGAAACAAAAAGTGCCCGAAGAAAAGATACTTCGGACACTGTAAAATCGGAAACTGTGATTGCTGTGAGCAAACGCTGAAACTATATGAAGATATTATAACTGGTGTAGGGAAAAATTGCAAGACTTTTATTGTGAAATCCAGGGCAACAGCATTTAAAATTCTTGACCGGTATGGTAGAATAAAAGCATGAAGATTATAGATTTAAAAGACGGTTTGATTCGGATGGAAGACCCTCGGAGAACAGATCGAGGCAACATCCGACACAAACTGGAAGACATCATCACCATTGGACTTTGTACTCTGATTGGCAACGGCGAAGATTTCGAAGATATGGAGGACTTCGGAAAAGAACGAGAGGAATGGTTCAGAGAGTTTCTCGAATTGCCGAATGGAATACCGTGTAGTGACACATTTAGACGATTATTTGAACGTTTAAACCCTGAATCATTATCTGAGTGTCTGTATGATTGGCTTGCAAACAATCGAAAAGAAGGCTCTGTAATCGCCATTGACGGAAAGACGATTTGCGGAAGCTCCAACCATGCTCATAAGGCTTACCATGTTGTCAGTGCGTTCATCGCTGAGAATCAAATCACGCTGGGCGAAATTAC
>JAKSQD010000100.1 GCA_024404315.1 Oscillospiraceae bacterium | reverse complement strand
CCCTCCGTGACGCTCTGGTGCGGATCAATCGTGGTCTCCCGCTGGATGCCATTGACGAGGCAGTGGGGGCAGTGCGCTCTTTTGACAGCGGCAGTCCCATCCAAAAGAACATGGCGTTCACGGATATGCTGCAAAACGGCGTTACGGTGAAGTATTTCGTGAGGGGCGAGGAGCGTTCCTCCATTGTCCGTCTGGTGGATTACCAAAAGGCGGATAACAACACCTTTTATGTGGTCAATCAGTACACCTACACCGAAAACGGCAACAACCGCCGCCCTGACCTCATTCTGTTCATCAACGGTCTGCCGCTGGTGCTGATGGAGCTGAAAACCCCCTCCAATGACGAGGTGGGTGCGGAAAACGCCTATCATCAGATTCGCAATTATATGCAGGACATCCCGTCCATGTTCATCTATAACCAGATCTGCGTCATTAGCGACCTTTCCACCAACAAGGCAGGCACCATCACCTCCGGCTTCGACCGCTTCATGGAGTGGAAAACCAAGGACGGCACCACCGAAAACACCGCTTACGCCCAGTTTGACACCTTTTATGAGGGCATTTTCCAGCGGGAACGGCTGCTGGACATTCTGAAAAACTTCATTTTGTTCTCCAATGACGGAAAGAAGCCCATCAAGATTCTGGCAGGCTATCATCAGTATTTTGCCGTCAAAAAAGCGGTGGAAAAGGCAGTTCAAGCCACCCAAACAGACGGAAAAGGCGGCGTTTTCTGGCATACACAGGGCAGTGGCAAGTCCCTTTCCATGGTGTTTTATGCCCATCTGCTGCAAACCGCTCTCAATAGCCCTACTATTGTTGTCATGACCGACCGCATTGATCTGGACGACCAGCTTTATTCTCAGTTTGCCAAGTGTGCCGCTTTTCTGCGTCAGGAGCCGGTGCAGGCTCAGAGCAAGGAGCATCTGACTTCCCTTTTGGAGGGACGCTCGGCAAACGGCATCATTTTTACCACCATGTTCAAGTTTGAGCGTGGAGAAAAGCCCCTTTCTGAACGTCGGAATATCGTGGTCATGGCGGACGAGGCTCACCGTGGACAGTACGGCTTCGACGAAAAGGTGGTCATGCGGAAAAACGACAAGGGCGAGGACGAGGCAAGAATCACCGTGGGAAATGCCCGAATCATCCGTGAAGCTCTGCCCAACGCAACCTTTGTGGGCTTCACCGGCACTCCTGTTTCCGCCAAAGACCGCAACACCAGAGAGATTTTCGGCAGCTATATTGACGTTTACGACATGACGCAGGCGGTGGAGGACGGTGCAACTCGTCCCGTTTACTACGAAAGCCGTGTTATTCACCTGAAACTGGACGAAAACACGCTGGGACTTTTGGACAGTACATACGACCTTCTGGAACAGCAGGCGGATTCTCTTACCATCGAAAAGAGCAAAAAGATGATGGGACAGATGGAGAGCGTGTTGGGTGCTCCTGAGCCGATTTCCGCCCTTTGTACGGACATTGTGGAGCATTATGAGAAAAACCGTGCCAATCTCCTCACCGGCAAGGCAATGATCGTAGCATATTCCCGCCCCATTGCTATGAAGATTTATCGGGAGCTGCTCAGGTTGCGTCCCAACTGGGAAGAGAAAATCGGCGTGGTCATGACCAGCGGCAATAACGACCCGGAGGACTGGAAAGAGGTCATCGGCACCAAGCCCCACAAGGAAGAGCTGGCACGAAAGTTCAAGGACAACAATGATCCCATGAAAATTGCCATCGTGGTGGATATGTGGCTGACGGGCTTTGATGTTCCCTCCCTCGCCACCATGTATGTGTATAAGCCCATGCACGGGTATAATCTGATGCAGGCCATTGCCCGTGTCAATCGTGTGTACGGCGATAAAGAGGGCGGTCTTGTGGTAGACTATGTGGGCATCGCTTCCGCACTGAAAGCCGCCATGAAGGAGTATACCGCACGAGATCAGGACAAATACGGCGATATGGACATCGCAAAGCAGGCTTATCCCAAGTTTCAGGAGAAATTGCAGGTCTGCCGTGACCTGTTCCACGGGTTTGATTACAGCGGCTTTGTGGACGGTTCTCCCCTGACCATGGCAAAGCTGATTGCAGACGGCGTGAACTATGTGCTGGACGCTAAAAAGCCCGAATTGGTGAAGCTGTTTCTCAAGGAAGCCTTTCTGCTGAAACAGTCCCACTCTCTGTGTTCCAGTATGACCACTCAGCAGGAGCGGCATGAGGCGGCATATTTTGAAGCGGTACGCTCCACTGCAAGCAAGGTGACCACCACGGGAACCATTAAGAAGCTGTCCCTCAAGGAGATCAATCAGCAGATCAACGACCTCCTGAAAGCAAGCATCCAGAGCGAGGGTGTTATCAATCTCTTTGACAGCAAGTCTATGGGAGAGAACTTCAACCTCTTTGACCCTGCGGTGCTGGACGAAATCGCTCGCATGAAGCAAAAGAACATCGCTGTGGAGATTCTGAAAAAGCTGATGGCTGAGCAGGTCTCCGTGTTCAGAAGAACAAATGTGGTTCAGTCGGAGAAGTTCTCGGAAAAGATCAAAAAGCTGATGAACTCCTACTACAACGGACTGATTTCCAACGAAGAAGTCATTAAGGAACTGCTGAAAACGGCAGAGGAAATCGCAGGATTGCATCAGCAGGGTGTTCAGCTGGGGCTGTCTCAGGAGGAAATGGCGTTTTATGATGCCCTGTCCAAGCCGGAGAACATCAAGGACTTCTATGAAAACGAGCAGCTGATCGCACTGACCCGTGAGCTGACTGAAATGCTGCGAAAAAACCGCACCATTGACTGGCAGAAGAAGGAATCTGCCCGTGCAAAGATGCGGAAGATGGTGAAACGTCTATTGAAGCGGTTTAAGTATCCGCCGGAGGGACAGGATGAGGCACTGGAGATTGTTATCAGCCAGTGTGAGCTGTGGACGGATCAGGCTGTAATGGAGGGATAACATGACGAGCAAAAATCCACCCTTTACGATTACAAATGAAATCATCGGACAGGTTGCAGAAATCGCTAAATTGGTGGGAAAAATATCTGTAACCTCGCAGCTGACCCGAAATTCTGTTCTTCGCAGAAAGAACCGTATACTGACCATTCAAAGCTCCCTTGCCATTGAGCAGAATACGTTGACACTGGAACAGGTCACGGCAATTCTGGACGGAAAGCACGTCCTTGCTCCCCCGAAGGATATTGAGGAGGTTCGCAACGCTTTTGAGATTTACGAGCACATGGACAAGCTGAATCCCTACTCCTCAAACGACCTCTTAAGAGCACATGGCGTGATGATGCGTGGTCTGATGGAGGATGCAGGAACTTATCGAGAGCGTCCGGTTGCCGTGGTGGACAGTGCGACAGGAAAAATTGTCCACTTTGGAACACTTCCTGATTATGTGCCGGAGCTGGTAGAAAAGCTGATGATATGGCTCAAGGAAACTGATGTCCATCCTCTTGTCAAAAGTTGTGTGTTTCACTATGAATTTGAGCTGATTCATCCTTTTTCTGATGGAAATGGAAGAACAGGACGGCTGTGGCATACGCTCCTTCTTTCCAAATGGAATCCTCTCTTTGCGTGGCTTCCTATTGAATCCATGATTCAGAAAAATCAGCAGGAATACTATAAGGTCATCAACTATTGCAATCAGGTGTGCGAATCCACCGAGTTTATTGCATTCATGCTGGATTTAATCAAAGAGGCACTCAACGAAGCAGCGGCGACAACTTGTTCCACGAAACAAGAACAGGAACAAGTCGAGTGGGACGCACTGTTGCAGTTCTGTCAGGTTCCCAGAAGCAGAGCGGAGATGCAGGAGTTTTGCGGCATTGCAGGACGAAAGAAGTTTAGTGCAGCTGTTTTGAAGCCACTTTTGGAGTCTGGTCAGCTTGCAATGACAATGCCTGATAAACCCACGAGTTCAAAACAGAAGTATTATTGTGTTTCAGCGAAATAGTAAAAAATCTAACTTTTCGAGCGATTTCACATGGATCGTTTGCCGCTTATTTGCCGCTTAAAGCGGTGAAACACTATGCGACGCTGCAAAAAGTACGAACAATCATGATAGCAAATACGTCAAAACAGACAAGTTACATCATATTATAAGAATTATATTACAAAGTTCATTTCTCTACGAACCAAAAGGTCGGGAGTTCGAATCTCTTCGCCCGTACCAAGAAATCCAGTCGGAAACGGCTGGGTTTTTTGTTTTATCTGAGCGATTATCGGGTTTATTTCAAGAAATTGTTCTTGATTCTCAGATTGGTTTTCTACCTGACCCCAATTTTGATCCCTTACAGGACAACGCCAGCGAAAACACACTGGAATTATTGAACATTTCAATTCACGCCCCTGCGAGAGGGGCGACCGTTTTTCTTGGGTATCTCTTCGTATAGATACTATTTCAATTCACGCCCCTGCGAGAGGGGCGACTCGGTATTGCTTGCTGAAAACCTCGAACTGGATGGAAAATTTCAATTCACGCCCCTGCGAGAGGGGCGACTACACCATTTTTGATGGTGTCCGCCGCAAATTGTAGATTTCAATTCACGCCCCTGCGAGAGGGGCGACTTATAGTTTTCAATTTTGGCAACAAGCTCCTTTATTTCAATTCACGCCCCTGCGAGAGGGGCGACTAAGGCGTTCCCCCTGGCAAAGAGCGGCTGGACATTTCAATTCACGCCCCTGCGAGAGGGGCGACAAAAAAATTGAGTGCTCGAAGAGTACTATCGTAATTTCAATTCACGCCCCTGCGAGAGGGGCGACCTTCCACTTAGCATATAACATGA
>JAKSQD010000010.1 GCA_024404315.1 Oscillospiraceae bacterium | reverse complement strand
TGCGTCTGGCCGGACTTCCGTTTTTTCAAATCAAACCCTCTCTTTAAAAATGACAAAAAGCTCTTTCTTTTTTACCGGTTCAGCTTGGGAAAACGAAAACTGTAACCATTTTTTAATGAAATTTTTTCTTTTGGCATAGAATTTTGGCCGCAACTATGGTATGATAAAGCCGCAAAAAGGGAAAGGGGGCGATGCCATGAAAAAGAAAACAGTCTTAATTCCCATTGTTGTTTTTGTGGCGCTTCTGCTGGTAGGCGCCGGAATCTGGAAAACCAACCAAAACGGCTTGCGCTTGAGCGCTGTTGAAAGCTATGAGGTTGGTTATCAGCAGCCGGTTTTGGTTTATCAGCTGGTGGAACAGTTGAATCACCGAGACCGAGCGGTTCTCACCCTCAGCGGCAAGGGCGAGATTGGGGAGGATGGACAGACCATTACCTTTCCCAAAGTCGGCCATTATAAAGTCACCGTCCGTGCCAAGGATGGCCTCTATGCCGAAGAAGCTACCACCACCGTTCATGTGGTTGATCATATTCCGCCAACACTGAACGCAGAGAATTTTAGCATTGCGCTCGGCGAAGTGCCGGACTACCTCAGCCATGTCACCGCAACCGATGCAATGGATGGTGATTTAATTGCAAATGTCCGTGTTGACAGCAGCCAAGTTTCGTTGGAGGAGAAGGGACGCTACGAGGTCAAATATACCGTCATTGATGCGTCTGGTAACGCTGCCGCTGCCACCTCCTATCTCACAATCTGTCAGACTCCCGCCGCTTCCATCTCGCTGGATGAAAAGAAGGTCTGGCTGGCGGGCAATGAATACAAGCAGCTGGAAGCAAAAGTCACGCCTTCGGATTGGGAGGGCTCTGTTCGCTGGGAGAGCAGCGACCCATCCGTGTGCGATGTGAATGACGGATTGGTGGTTTGGAAAGGTGAGGGGAAATGCACCGTCACCGCCATTGCGGATGATGTTTCCGCTGAATGCGTCGTTCAATGCGAAAAGACGCAGCTGACCACGGTGTGGCTCAACCAGCACACGCTGGATTTGGCGGAGTATCAAACCGCCCGGTTGAGCTGTGATACCTATCCCTCCAACTGGGAGGGAAGCGTGAAGTGGAGCACCAGTAATTCTTCCGTTGCCACGGTGGACAAGGGTGTGGTCACTTGGGTTGGCCCTGGCACTTGTACCATTGTTGCCAGCAACAGCGGCATAGCCGATCAATGCCAAGTCACCTGTGCGGGCAAAACCTGGACGGATCGTCTGTGGGAGTTCCTGGGCGGTTCCGGCGATGAGCAGCAGACAGAGCAAAACACAAACCATCAGAGCAATCACAATTCCGGCGGCCACAACAGAACGAACAGACGTTAGGCGGCTCGAACAGCGTTTGAGACAGGTCAAAATTCCCCTGATTGACAGTTTGTTCGGAGTTGGCTATAATAAAGCCCATCTACACCCACAATTGATGCTAGGGCAATACCGCACATTCGACTATTGTGCGGTGTTGCCCTAGAAACAGGAGGATTTATCATGGCCGCACTTCATACGGTGGAAGCCGGTATTCTGCTTTGGATTCAAGAGCATCTGCGCTGTGCTCTGCTGACCACGCTGCTGGTTCCCTTCACCACCACCGGCAACCACGGAGAACTGTGGATTGTTCTTTGTTTGCTGTTGATTCTCTCCCCCAAAACCAGAAAGGGCGGCGTGTTGGCTCTGATTTCCTTGCTGCTGTGTTTTCTGTTCAACGATTTTGTGTTGAAATTGCTGGTGGCTCGTCCCAGACCGTTCACCGCCATCGAGTCACTGCGACCTTTGATCCCGCTGCCCAGTGACTATTCGTTTCCCTCCGGTCACTCCAATTCTTCCTTTGCTGTCGCCTTTGGCGCAATGAGAGGCGTGCCTCAGAAGTGGTTAAAGCTTCTTCTGATTGTTCTTGCCTGTTTGATGGCCTTTTCCAGGCTGTATGTGGGCGTTCATTATCCCACCGACGTGCTAGCCGGTTCCATTGAGGGCATTTTAGGGAGCACACTGGTTTGGTGCTTCCTCAGCAAGCCCTATGACCGACAGGCAAAGCGCTTGAGCGAAAAAGAAAATAACTAAGGCAACACCGCACAATAGTCGAATGTGCGCCTTGCTTGTCCTTTCACTCCCAAATTTGCCGTAAAACCCTTGAAATACGTCAGTATTCCTGCGGCTTTCCCAACAAATTTGGAAGCAAAATTACTGCGCAATCCGCACATCCCTATTATGCGGTATTGCCCCAAGAAAACGCTCTTCCTTTTGGCATGTTCCAAAGGGAAGGGCGTTGTTTTGGTTGGGACAGAAAAATAGAAATATCGAAAAATTTCTATTGACAAAACGAATTTTCTCGCATATACTAATCATAGAAACCATTCTATGGGAGGTGAGATAGATGGAACAGATTTATTTTGATACCGCAAAAGCACTGAAGGCCATCTCCGACCCCAAGCGTCTGAAAATCGTGGATATGCTTTCCTGTGGTGAACTGTGCGCCTGCCGTATCCTTGATGAGTTTCACATCACTCAGCCCACTCTTTCCCATGACATGAGGGTACTGACTGAGGCGAAGCTGGTCAACAGCCGCAGAGATGGCAAAAACATCTATTACTCCCTCCATGCGGAACGGTTAAAGGAACTGCAAGAGGCACTTTCGAACGTGTTCACCAGCAGTCCCGACTGTATCTGTCACCGCAAATCTGACCATGAATGAATTTCCGATACTCAAAACCGGTTACGAGTATCGGTTTTCATCCCACCTATACATAGAATAAATGCAATGTTTCTATATCTGTTTTGAAAGGATGATTTCTATGACCACACTTGCAAACGCATGGTCTTTTTTCCAGAATCAGATTCTCGGCATCCACTGGCTGAATGTCCTGATTGGGAAGCTGCTGACCGCTATTGGTCTTTCCCCTGACGGGAAGCTCCACGGCTCTCTGCAATTTTTCCTCTATGACAGCATCAAAATCTTCTTCCTGCTGTCCGTCCTCATTTTCATCATCACCTATATCCAGAGCTATTTTCCACCTCAGAAAACCCGCCGTCTATTGGGACGGGTCAAAGGACTGCCTGGCCGCTGCTTGGGTGCGTTGCTGGGTGTTCTCACTCCGTTTTGCTCTTGCTCCTCCATTCCGCTGTTTATCGGCTTTTCCAGTGCAGGACTTCCCATCGGTGTGACGCTTTCTTTTCTCATCATGTCCCCTATGGCAGACCTCGGCAGTCTCACTATGCTGCTGAGTGAGTTCGGCGGTAAAATTGCTCTTGCTTATCTGGTGACAGGCTTTCTCATTGCGGTCATCGGCGGCACGATTATCGAAAAGCTGGGTATGGAGAATCAGGTTGCCGACTTTATCCGCAACGCCAAAGCCATGGAGCAGGAGGAGGAAGAGCTGACCGTTTCTGACCGCCTCCACATTGCCGTTGAGGGTGTTGCGGACATCGTGAAGCGTGTCTGGATGTATATTTTCCTCGGTGTTGCCATTGGTTCGCTGATTCACAATGTCATTCCGCAGGAGATTATTCAGGGATTGTTGGGCGGCGAGCATTGGTACAGCGTCCTTCTTGCCTGTCTGGTGGGTGTCCCCATGTATGCAGATATTTTTGGAGCCATTCCTGTTGCTGAGAGCCTGCTGTTCAAGGGAGCGGGTCTTGGAACGGTCATCAGCTTTATGATGAGCGTCACGGCACTCTCTCTGCCCTCCATGATTATGCTGAAAAAGGCAATGAAACCGAAGCTGCTGGCACTTTTTATCGGCCTTGTAGCTGTTGGTATTATCACAATCGGCTATTTCTTTAATGCCTTTGCATATCTATTTTTGTAACTTTTGGGACGATTCCCATATATTTGAAAGGAGTCATCATAATGGCACTGTTTGATTTTGGTAAAAAGAAGGTACAGGCAGAAAATATCCCTGCCTGCGCCTGCAACGCTGGCGCACCTGTTTCTATTTATAAAGCGGAAGCTCCTTGCTGCTGCGGCGGTGAAGCATCCCCCGACTGCTGCAAGAGCATCACCAGCATGAAGGTGCTCGGCTCCGGCTGCAAGAGCTGTCACGCTCAGTATGAAAACGCAAAGAAGGCGGTTTCTGATATGGGACTTGGCATCGAGGTGGAATATGTCACCGATATGGAAAAAATTGTCTCTTACGGTGTGATGTCCATGCCTGCACTGGTGGTCAATGAGAAGGTTGCCACCTACGGTAAGGTGCTGAAGAGCGCCGACATCATCAAGCTCATGGGCAAGCTGGGCTATTGATATGAAGAAACCCGTTGTTGCTTTTATCTGCGTCCACAACTCCTGCCGCAGTCAGATGGCGGAGGCGTTGGGCAGACATCTTGCGGGAGATGTATTCGTCAGCGTTTCAGCCGGTACGGAGACGAAGCCTCAAATCAACCAAGACGCTGTTCGATTGATGAAAGACCGCTATCATATCGACATGGAGGCAGAGGGACAGCACAGCAAGCTCCTTGATGAGATTACCTGTGTGGATGTGGTTGTCACCATGGGATGCAACGTCAACTGTCCTTTTCTTTCTTGCAAAATGCGGGAGGACTGGGGACTCGATGACCCAACCGGACAGCCTGACGAGGTATTTATGGACACGATGACAAAAATAGAAGAAAAGATTCTGGATTTAAAAGCCAGGCTGAGATAAGACGCTTCAAGACAAGCAGGCAGTATCTTTTCTCGCTGTGAATGATGCTTGAGCGTCAAAAATCCCCTCTGCTCCAACGAACAGAGGGGATTCCTTTTGTTAATTTATTGATTTAGTTTGTCGCGCTGTCGAGGGAGGCACTCCCGAAAACTCAATAGCTCTCGGTCATGGCCTTCAAAACGGCCTTTTCGTCCTCGTTCAGGGTGTTCTGGAGGCTCAGACCTTCATCAATGTCGATATCGGTGATGCCGCCCTTCTGGTGGATGATAACACGGTTATTCTTGCCAGCGGCCAGGGCTTCCACGGCAAAGTAGCCCATACGGGTAGCGGTCACACGGTCACGAGCGGAGGGGGAGCCGCCACGCTGAATATGACCCAGAACGGTGACACGGGGGTCATAGCCCAGACGATCCTTGATGAGCTGGGCAACCTGCTGGGCTGCGCTGCCGTCGCCGACGACTTCGTTATCCAGAGTGCCGTCATCCTTGCGCTTTGCGCCCTCAGCCACGACCACCATGAAATGGGTACGGCCTGCACGACGAGAGGCAATCAGCTTATCTGCCACATCATGCTGGAAATCCCAAGGCTCTTCGGGAACCAGAACAGCAGTAGCGCCGGTAGCAATGCCCACATACAGAGCCAGGTTGCCTGCACGGTGGCCCATCACCTCGATGACGGAGCAGCGCTCATGGGACTGCATGGTGTCACGAATCTTGTCGATGGCATCAATGGCGGTATTGGCTGCGGTATCGTAGCCGATGCAGTAATGAGAGCAGCCGATGTCATTGTCGATGGTGCCGGGGATGCCCACCACGGAGATGGGATACTCATTGGACAGAGCCTTTGCGCCAGCGAAGGTGCCGTCACCGCCGATGGCCACGATGCCATCCAAACCCAGCTGCTGGCAGGTCTTATAAGCCTGTGCACGGCCTTCCTTGGTACGGAAAGCAGCGCTGCGGGCGGTGTTCAGGATGGTACCGCCACGGCTGATGATGTGAGCAACGTCGGAAGCCTTCATTTCAAACACGTTAGAGCCACCATCAATCAGGCCCTGCCATCCACGCTTGATGCCGATGACCTTGATATTACGATAAAGAGCCGCACGAACCACCGCACGAACAGCGGCATTCATGCCGGGCGCATCGCCGCCGGAGGTCAGAACGCCGATGCAGGAAACAGCGTTTTCCATCTTTTCATTTGCCATAAATTGTTCCTCTTTTCTGGAATAAAATTACCTTTGCAGGTCGCTGCTTGCCAAAAGCGATGCCTGCACTCCCATGGGGACATTTTACTACAAAAAGCTTTTGATTGCAAGTCCCATAAATTTCAGGAAATATCCGACTTTTTCAACGAAAAAGAGTGTGCTCATCTTTTATGAAAGATATTTTTTGTATTTTTTCAACTAGAAACCACCAAAAGTAAGCTTATTTTTTATTGAGATTTTTATCGTCCTTGGTTTACATTTGCTCGTTTTCTTTAGAAAACGAAGCTTTCATGCGACTTTTGGCAGCGTCCAGCAGAATTTCCCGTTGGTTTGGCAGGCGTTCTTCCAAAACATCCTCCAGCAGCTCATGGAGACACTGTCCCATCTGAGGGCCGGCGGGAATGCCGATTTCTTTCAAATCGCTTCCCTTTACCGCCAGATCTTTGATGCTCACGCAGGCATTTTCCGCAATCAACGTTTCCAAAATCTGTTTGCCATTGGCCAGCGCCTTCAGCTTTCCATCCAGAAGCGCCGGGTTTTGCGCCCGGACATCGGCTTCCATCACCCGAAACAGCAAACGAGACCGCTCTTCTCCCAATTCTGACAACATGCGCCGGGTATTGCGTCGATCAAACACCCGGATGCGGTCGTGCCACTGGATGAGCGGCAACACCGTTTCCAGGGTTTTGTGATCGCAATGCAGCCGCTTGAGCACCGTTTCCGCAATGGCGGTGCTGCGGATGGGATGGCCCTTGAAGTGGCCGATGCCCTCGCTGTCAATGGTGAAATGATCGGGCTTGCCCGAATCGTGGAACAGCATGGTCAGACCCAGCAGCCAATCCCCAGAAACGCCCTCCACCGCTTTGCAGGTGTGCCCCCATACGTCATAAATATGATGATAGTTATATTGGGGATGGTCAAACATGGGAATGAGCTCCGGGGCGATCACACCAAAAACATCCCGATATTCCAGCAGAAGCGGAGCGGCAAACTTCCCGGAGAAAAATCCCTTTAGCTCGGAAAAAATCCGTTCCGCCGCAATGTATTCCAAAAGCTGGGCTTTTTTCCGTATGGCAGTGCCGGTTTTTCCCTCAATGGGAAATCCAAATCGAGCCGAAAAGCGCAAGGCTCGAAGGATGCGGAGTCCATCCTCCTCAAAACGCTGCTCCGGGTCGCCTACGCAGCGGATGAGGCCGTTTTTCAAGTCTGCCTCCCCGCCGAAAAAGTCTTGAAGCCCCACAGAAGGCTCATAGGCCATGGCGTTGATGGTAAAATCCCGCCGAGCCAAATCTTCCCGCAGGCTGCGAACAAACGTTACGCCGTCCGGGTGTCGATGATCGCTGTAATCTCCGTCGGAACGGTAAGTAGTAATCTCAAAACCTTCCTGGTCGATCATCACCAGCACGGTTCCGTGCTGAATCCCCACCGTATGAATGGGATAGCCGGAAAAACAAGCCATGGTCTCCTCCGGCAGAGCAGACGTGCATACGTCCCAGTCATGAGGTTCCCTGCCCAGCAGAGCGTCCCGGATACATCCACCCACCGCATAGGCCTCGTAACCTCCCGCTTGGAGTGTGCGCAGAATCAGATTCACTTTTTCAGGCAGTTTTACTTTCATGATAAGTCCCCATATTCTCTCTCTGTGTTTTGCTATAAAAAAGGAACGCAGAAAAGGCTCTGCGTTCCCCTTCACCCTATTTTATTTTACCTTGCCAACGGATTTTCGTCAAGGCTTGTCTCAAACGCTGTTCGAGCCGGTAAATGTAAATGTTTCGTTGGCAGAAATATTTTTGAAATCCTGTTTGTTGCCATGATTTTCTGATACTGATAAAATCTGCGACCTCAAAAAACTTGCCAATGAAAACTTTACACATACGTCTGCAACTTCTGATTCCTTTTGCACTTTTTCATTTTACTTATATTTTACCCCGTTTTACCACGATTTTACCCCATTATGATTTCAAATTTTACATTCTCAAAGCTACAATAGCCTTACAGCAATCAAACGCTGATTTCATTTTTAAAGAAGGTGGCATTCTGTGAAGAAGCTATGGTTCCTTTTGGTTGTTGCAGTTGTGCTGTTGTCCTGTTCCACTGTTTCCTCCAGCCCTGCGGTGCGCTGCGATGACAGGGAAGACGAGGAAGGGGAACAGCAGGCTGTCATTCCAAGCGAGAGGTAGTCTATTATGAAAAAAATCCAAAAGTGGGCATTGAAGCACGAAAACCTCTTCCTGTTTCTGAGTATCTGCATCTGCGGAGCATTGGGCGGCGGCCTCTATCTGCTGGTTGCACATCTGGGTGGCATCGCCCCTGCCATTGATGTTTTGCTGTGCTGTATCGGCTACAGCGGTGTGATTTTTGGCTTTTTGGGAAGCTTGTTCTTTCTCTATCGAAACAGTGACTGACGTTACAGTAGGGTTACATTACCTTTTTAGTAGAAAGACAAATTCAAAGCAATCATTCCATAGAAAGGGATAAAAAATGAGTATCTTTAATCTGTTTTCCATGCTGGGAGGGCTTGCGCTCTTTCTCTTTGGCATGGACACAATGGGAAAATCCTTGGAAAAGCAGGCGGGTAGTCAGCTGCAAACCATCCTGCGTCACTTAACCGACAACCGTATGAAGGGCTTTTTCCTCGGTCTGCTTGTTACCGCAGTCATTCAGTCCTCTTCTGCCACAACGGTTATGGTGGTCGGCTTCGTCAACAGCGGCATTATGCAGCTTTCTCAGGCAATCGGCATCATCATGGGAGCCAATGTGGGAACCACTGTCACCGCATGGATTTTGAGCCTTGCTGGTATCCAGGGCAGCAATTTCTTCCTCAAGCTGTTGAAGCCCACCAGCTTTTCCCCTGTTCTTGCCTTTATCGGCATCCTCCTCTATATGGCGAGCAAAAAGGAGCAACGGAAGAACATCGGACTCATTCTCCTGGGCTTCGCCATTCTGATGACAGGCATGAGCACCATGTCTCACGCCGTTGAGCCGCTGAGTGAAGTGCCTGCCTTTACCAATCTGTTCCTCATGTTCCAGAATCCCATCCTCGGTATGGTGGTGGGAGCCGTTCTGACGGGTATCATTCAATCCTCCTCTGCCAGCGTGGGCATTTTGCAGGCATTGGCGCTTTCTACAGGGGCTGTCACCTTTGGCAGTGCCATTCCCATTATCATGGGTCAGAACATCGGAACCTGCGTGACGGCGATGCTTTCCAGTGTGGGTGCCAACAAAAACGCCAGGAGAACCGCTCTTGTGCATCTGTACTTCAATGTCATTGGCGCTGTTACCTTTTTGGTTGTCTTTTACGCCATTAACATGGTATATCCCTTCCCCTTCCTCGCTCAAAAAATAGATGCAGCTGGAATTGCTATCGTTCATACTGCATTTAATGTCGTTGCAACGGCCTGTCTGTTGCCCTTTACGGGTCATCTGGAAAAGCTGGCCTATTTGACCATTCCCGACGATGAACAAAAGGAAACCGTCATGCTGCTGGACGAGCGGCTGCTGAACACCCCAGCCGTTGCACTGGAACAAACCCTGGTCGTCACCAAACAGATGGCAGAGCTGTCTCAAACGGCCTTTCTCAAAGGCCTCTCTCTGCTGAATGACTGGGAAGAGGAGCGTTTTGACGCTGTGCGTGAACATGAGGAGTCTACGGATGCGTTTGAAGATCAAATTGCGTCCTATCTGGTTCAGCTTTCCAGACATGACCTGACCTTGGAGGACAGCCGAACGGTCAGCGTTCTCTTTCATATCATCAGCGATTTGGAGCGCATCGGCGACCACGCCTTGACCATTTCCATTTTGGCAAAGGGAATGAAACAGCAGCAGCTTTCCTTCTCGGCTCAGGCGTCGGAGGAGCTGGGTGTGCTGGAGCAGGCGGTTCAGGAGGTTCTGTCGGACACCATCAAGCTGTTGGAGAGCCCGGATGAAGAAAAAGCACAGCGGATTTCTCTCCTCAACCGGATTGTGACCGATCTGATTGGTGATATCAGAGAGCGTCATGTGGAGCGCTTGCAGGATGGGGAATGTACCATTCAGAGTGGCATTCGCCTGAATGACCTGCTGACCAATCTTCAGCGAGTTTCCAGTCACTGCACAAACATTGCCATTGGCATTGCCGAAGCCCAGACCGGTGGAATGGAACGCCATGCCTATCGAGAGCGATGCCGCAAGACGGACAGTTTTCTGAAACGATATGAAAATTACCGTCTGAGATATGGATTGGCTCTTTCGGAATAGCTTGTATTTTGAAACGGATTCTGGTAGGATAAGAATAAAAGTAGGAAAAACTGCCCCATGAGCAGCCGTGTGGTTTGCTCGTGGAGCAGTCCTTGTGGCTTTTAAAGGAGACTGCTATGATCGCAATCATTGAAGATGATGAAACCATCGCCATTTTAGAACAATATGCCCTTTCTACCATCGGAATGCAGGCGGAAATTTTTCCAGACGGCAAGAGTTTCTTTCACGTTTTGCAGCGTGAAACGCCGGAATTGGTGATTTTGGATGTCATGCTGCCCGATTTGGACGGCTACGAAATTTTAAAGCGCCTTCGGGGAGACCCTCGCACGGTCAACCTACCCGTCATGATGGTTACGGCTAAGGGTGCTGAATTGGATGTTGTGCAGGGACTGGACGAGGGAGCGGATGATTATCTGCCCAAGCCCTTTGGCATCCGGGAGTTTCTTTCCAGAACCAAGGCGCTGCTGCGCAGGAGCCAGCGTACCATCCCCGTGGCGGAGGAGACCAAATCCGTTTTGTCCTTTGGCTCCATCCGCATGGACGAAGGACGACATCAGGTGATGGTGGAGCAGGACTCCATTGAATTGACCATAAAAGAATATGAGCTTTTAAAGCTTCTTCTGAAAACGCCGGAAAAAGCGGTCAGTCGGGAAACCATCATGAATCAGGTCTGGGATTGCGAAGCGTCTTTGGAAAGCCGCACGCTGGATATGCACATCCGCACCCTGCGCCAAAAGCTGGGCAGGGCGGGAGGCTATATCCATACGCTCCGCAAGGTGGGGTACATCCTGACAGAAGAAAGGAATTGAGATGCAAAGAAAACTGCTTTCCAAGATGTTTTTCACCGGACTGCTGGGGGCGGTTTTGGCATCCTTTGCCTCTTGTCTCATCTACTATCAGGTGTTTTCCCTGCAAGTGAGAAGTGATGTCAGCCGTTTGGGACAGGCGTATGCCAACATGTACGAGTTGTCCGGTCAGCAGTTTTCCAGCCTGCCCGACACCATGGAGGATTACCGCCTGACCCTGATTGACACGGACGGCAACGTTCTTTCCGACAGCCAAGCCATTGGTGTTTTGGAAAATCACGCAGACCGCCCCGAGGTGCAAGAGGCGCTGGAAAAAGGCGTTGGCTCCGATGAGCGCATGAGCACCACCCTTTCGGTCAAAACCTTTTATGAGGCCATTCTTCTCTCGGATGGAAGGGTGCTCCGGGTGTCTGTGGATACCGCCAGCATTTATCTGGTGTTTCTCACGGCGCTTCCCTGGCTGGCGCTGGCGCTGGTTTTGCTGCTGATTTTAGAATTTGTTCTCTCGGAAACGCTGACCCGCTCGCTGGTCAGCCCCATTACCAAAATGGGCCGTCATTTGGAAGAAATTGAACGGTTTGTTCCCTATCCAGAGCTGAAACCCCTTGCGGAAGCGCTGGCAAAGGATCGAGACCTGCGCAAAGGACAGGAAAAATTCCGCCGGGAGTTTACTGCCAATGTCAGTCATGAGTTGAAAACCCCATTGACCGGTATTTCCGGTTATGCGGAGATGATGGCCAGCGGCATGGTACGGGATGAGGACATCCCACGCTTTTCTGAGCGGATTCACCGGGAAGCCAGCCGTATGATTGCCTTGATTCAAGATATTATCATGCTCTCTGAGCTGGAGTCTCAGCCCGCCGATTTGTCTCTTTCTCCGGAGCTTGAGAACATTGATTTAGCGGAAATCGGAGAAAAAACAGTGGAACGCCTGCTTTTGCAGGCCAGAAATGCCTATTTGACGCTGACTTGGGAGGGCGAGCCTGTCCGCATCCACGGAAACGCCGCTCTGTTGGAGGAGTTGTGCGAGAATCTCACGGAAAATGCCATTCGTTATAATCGTCCCGGAGGGTTTGTCATCGTCTCCACGGGAACAAGTGGAAAAAAGGCGTTTTTGCGTGTGAAGGACAATGGAATTGGCATTCCAAAGGCGGAACAGAGCCGGGTGTTTGAACGCTTCTACCGTGTGGATAAAAGCCGCAGCAAAGCCAAAGGCGGAACGGGACTGGGACTGTCCATCGTCAAGCATATTGTTCTGCTCCACCAAGGAGAAATTCAGCTCGAAAGTGAGCCGGGCGTTGGAACCACAGTGACCGTGTTCTTTCCCTAGACATAAAGAGAAGGCCGTTGAGGAAGCGTATTCCCCAGCGGCCATTTTTGTTTAAGGCAATACCGCACATTCACTATTGTGCGGTGTTGCCTTAATAACGATACCGATCCAGCAGGTTTTGCAAAGCGCCTTCCGCCGCTTCTACCTCCTGACGGAACATGCGGGCGGACACCCGCAGCGCTCCGTTGCCCAGAATGATGAGCTGTTCCAGCCCGTCGGAGGTTGCCACCCGCACTTTATAGCGCTTGCCGATCTCATAAGTGACCTTTTCAATGTACATATCGGCGGTTTCGGCGTGCTTGGTGTAAACCACAAAGATATTTCCCCGCTTTTCCACGCTTCCGGGATTGTTGGGCACTTTATAAGCGTCAAATACCAGAATCAGGCCGCAGCCCTTATAACCCTGATAGTTGCACATCATTTCCGTCAAAAGCTCCCGAGCGGCGTTCAGATCCATTTCCGCCAGATGCTTCAGCTCATCCCAGGCGAAAAGAATGTTGTAGCCGTCCACCAGCAAAAACTCTTTCACCGGCTGCAAGTTTTGAATCAGCTTTAGCTTGTCCGTTGAATAGCTTTCAATGGTCTTTTTTCCGCCTTTCTGCGTGGGACGGAAATCATGACTCTTGACAGAGCCATAGTTTTTTTCAAAAATCGCCTGCAATTCCTTGTCGGAAGCCGCCGCCGCAGCGCCGCCCCGACGAATGACGGTCACAGGCTGCTCTTCTTCCTCGGGTTCTTCCTTTTGTAGAAAAGCGGAGCTGTCCAAGTGGGCGTGAGCGGGTACTTCGTTCCATTTCACGATGGTTCCAGCACCATGGGAACAAAAAACAGAATCTGGCGTGTTGTCCAAGTCGGCCTCCGGGTTGTAGGTTCGGGCGGCGACCACTTCCTCTGTGTTGTGGCAGGGACGGTAGCCATCCACGGAGCAATTCAGCCGTCCACGGCCTTTGGAGTAGGCGGCCAGCTGCGTTTGATAGTCCCCCATGGTGGCAACGGGAGCACGACCGGTCAACACAGCGTTCTCTCCGTCCAAAACGGGATCCTCAAAGCTGCCCTCCATCAGCGTCACGTCAGACATAGCCCGTCCGAGGCATTCCTGGGGCACTTCCAGCCGGAATTGATACCAAGGCTCCAGCAAAATGCTTTTGGCCTGCATGAGCCCCTGACGGATGGCACGATAGGTGGATTGGCGGAAATCGCCGCCTTCGGTGTGCTTGATGTGAGCACGACCCGTGAGCAGCGTCAGCTTCATATCCGTGATGGGGGAGCCGGTCAGCACGCCGAGGTGTTCTTTTTCTTCCAGATGGGTAAAAATCAGGCGCTGCCAGTTGAGATCCAACACGTCCAGCGGGCACACGGTGTCAAACACCAGACCAGAGCCAGGCTCGCCAGGCTCCAGCAGCAAATGCACCTCGGCGTAATGGCGCAACGGCTCAAAGTGACCAATGCCGATAACCGGCGCTTCGATGGTCTCTTTATAGACAATGGCACCGGTTCCAAACCGCACCTCTATATCAAAGCGCTGATGGATGATCTCTCGCAGAATTTCCAATTGCACCTGCCCCATCAGTTGGATGGAAAGCTGTTTCAGCATGGGATCCCACACGAGATGAAGCTGAGGGTCTTCTTCTTCCAGCTCTTTCAGCTTGCTGTGAGCAACGTGGGGGTCACAGTCTCGGGGGAGAATCAACTGGTAGGTTAAAACGGGTTCCAGCAGGGGAGAGGCGGTATCCGTTTCCATGCCCAATCCCTGGCCGGGATAGGTTTTCGTCAGGCCGGTGACGGCACAGATGGTTCCGGCCTCTGCTGTATCGACTGGCGTAAATTTGGTTCCAGAGTATAGCCGAAGCTGATCGGTCTTTTCTGACCACTCCTCACCGTTCCGGGCGGCTCCATGCAGAAGGGTTTTGGCTTTCAAGGTTCCGCCGGTCACTTTCAGATAGGTCAAGCGGTTTCCTTGGTTATCACGGGCGATTTTAAAGACCTTTGCGCCAAATTCCGCTGCGTAATCCGGCGCACGGGTAACAATCTCCAAATCCTCCAGAAAATCCCCCACGCCACGAACCCGCAGAGCGGAGCCAAACCAACAGGGAAAAACCTTTCTCTGTCGAATTGCATCCACCGCCGAAGCCTTGCTCAATTCGCCCTCTTCCAGATAAGCCTCCATCAAGCCCTCGTCGCACATAGCCAGCGCTTCTTCGTCCAAAAAGACGGGGTCTTTTTCGTTGATAGCGCCGCCGAATACCACGATGTTTTCGTCCAATCGGGCGTGGAGGTGCTCCAGCACCCGTTCCTTATCGGCTCCATCCAAATCCATCTTGTTCACAAAAAGCAGCGTGGGGATATTCCAACGTTTCAGCAGCCGCCAAAGGGTTTCGGTGTGACTCTGCACACCATCGGTTCCGCTAATGACCAGAACCGCATAATCCAGCACCTGCAAAGTGCGCTCCATTTCTGTGGAGAAGTCCACATGTCCCGGGGTATCCAGCAGCGTCACCGACAGCCCATTCAAAGGAAGGATGGCTTGCTTCGAAAAGATGGTGATACCCCTTTCCCGTTCCAAAGAGAAGTTATCCAAAAAAGCGTCACGGTGATCCACTCGTCCCAGCTTTTTGATGCTGCCGCTGAGATAGAGCATGGCTTCGGAAAGGGTTGTTTTGCCGGAGTCCACATGAGCCATGATGCCGATTACCAGTTTTTTCATAAGAATCTGCTCCAAAATCTGATTTCTTTTTTACAGTATACCCGAAAGAAAGGCGGTGTTCAAGTCCCTGTTGGGCAGAAAACACGCTGATTGGTTGCTTTTCGTAAAAAATGATGGGTTGCAAAATGGCCGCATCTGCGTTAAAATGCACTTATCAGATCATTCTTTGGTGCTGATCTGTCCTTTCTCTCTGCGAGTACTCCATCTAAAAAACTGTGAGGTTGAAACATATGACGATTCTTGTAACCGGCGGTGCCGGTTTTATCGGAAGTAACTTTGTCTTCCACATGCTGAAGGAACATCCTGACTATCGTGTCATCTGCTTGGACAAGCTGACCTACGCCGGCAACCTGTCCACCCTGGCTCCCGTGATGGATCACCCCAACTTCCGCTTTGTCAAGGCGGATATCTGCGACCGTGAGGCGGTATTCCAGCTCTTTGAGGAGGAGCGCCCCGATATTGTGGTGAACTTCGCCGCCGAAAGCCACGTTGACCGCTCCATTGAAGACCCCGGTATCTTCCTGAACACCAACATTCTGGGCACTGCCACCATGATGGATGCCTCCCGCAAGTATGGCGTTCAGCGTTACCATCAGGTTTCCACCGATGAGGTGTATGGTGATCTCCCGCTGGATCGCCCCGACCTCTTCTTTACCGAAGAAACCCCCATCCACACCAGCAGCCCCTATTCCTCCTCTAAGGCTGGCGCTGACCTGCTGGTACTGGCTTATCATCGCACCTATGGTCTGCCTGTGACCATCTCCCGTTGCTCCAACAACTATGGCCCCTATCACTTCCCTGAGAAGCTGATTCCCCTCATGATTGCCAACGCCTTGAATGACAAGCCTCTGCCGGTCTACGGCGAGGGTCTGAACGTCCGTGACTGGCTGTATGTGGAGGATCACTGCAAGGCCATTGACCTGATTATCCATAAGGGTCGAGTGGGAGAGATCTATAACATCGGCGGCCACAACGAGATGAAAAACATCGACATTGTGAAGCTTATTTGTAAGGAGCTGGGCAAGACCGAGAGCCTCATCACCCATGTGACCGACCGCAAGGGCCATGATATGCGTTATGCCATCGACCCCACCAAGATTCATAATGAGTTGGGCTGGCTGCCGGAAACCATGTTCAAGGATGGCATCAAAAAGACCATCCAATGGTATTTGGATAACCGTGAGTGGTGGGAGACCATCATTTCCGGCGAATATCAGAACTACTATGAAAAAATGTACGGCAACCGCTAAGGCAAGACATACATCCGATTGTTGTGCGCTGTTGCCCTAAAAAGTTGAAAACTGATACCCCCCGCTTTGATACAACCCCCTCCAAATATTGATTGACAGTTTTTTCACAATGTGCTATCCTAAAGCCACAAATAAAGGGGAAACGTGGTTTTTCTCCTTGTGTTATTTTACAATAGAAAGAAGCTGTTATCAATGTTCCACGATACTTACATGGCCTGTTGCAAAGCCGCCGAAGGAAAACTGAGCCTGCTGAAAAAGAACCCGTTGGGTTATTTTGTCTCCTCTATGCTGGCAGGTATGTTTGTCGCTTTTGGTGGAATGGTGTCCACCGTCATGAGCTCGCTCGCTGCGGAGGCAGGCTCCACCGTGCCCAAGCTCATCGCCGCCCTGCTCTTTTCCTCCGCCTTGAGCCTGGTCATTGCCGCCGGTTCCGAGCTGTTCACCGGTAATAATATGGTCATGACCGCCGGAGCGCTGGAAAAGCGGGTCAGCTGGGCGGATGTGGCGATGCTCTGGGCGGTGTGCTGGCTGGGCAACCTGGCAGGCAGCGTGTTGACGGCTGTGTTCTATCAGCTCTCCGGTGCTATCGCCCCCGTTCATGCGGCTGCTTTTGCGGCAACCGCCTTGGCGAAGGTCTCTTATCCCCCGGTTCAGATGATTTTTCGTGGAATTTTCTGCAATATCTGCGTGTGTCTGGCCGTTTGGTGCTCCATCAAGCTCCAAAACGAGGTGGCAAAGCTCATCATGTCCGTCTGGTGCATCCTCATCTTCATGATTTGCGGCTTTGAGCACAGCGTTGCAAACATGGCATCCATCCTGATTGGTATGCTGAACGCCGGTGACACCGTAATTCCGGTCTTGGGTTATTTCAAGAGCCTGTTCTTTGTCTCCATTGGCAACATTTTGGGCGGCGCAGCTTTTGTGGCTCTGCCCTACTGGGTCATCAGCTGGGAGAAAAAGTAATAAGCGATCGGCTGGGGGATAAAAAGACAAATCCCACCCATTTTCATACGAACACCAGAAACAATCAGTCAGCCTGACGATGGATGAGACCGCCGTTAGGCTGACTTTTTATATCAGGAAAGGAAGCAATGCTATGATAATCAGACCCTATCAAGGCATCCATCCAACCCTTGCCCCTACGGTTCGCATAGCGGAAAACGCTGCCGTCATCGGAAGCGTAACCTGTGAGGCAAACGTCAGCATCTGGTACGCCGCCACCCTCCGTGGGGACGAAGCCCCCATCACCGTCGGCGAAAACACCAACATTCAGGACGGAGCCGTTCTCCACTGCGACGGAGGAAAGCCCCTCACCCTGGGCAGAAATGTCACCATTGGTCACGGCGCTATCATCCACAGCTGCACAGTGGGGGACGATTCGCTCATTGGCATGGGGGCAACGGTTCTTTCCGGCGCTGTGATTGGAAAGAACTGTATCATTGGAGCCGGTGCTCTGGTGACGGGCGGAACGGTTCTTCCTGACGGAACGCTGGCGCTGGGGGTTCCCGCCAAAGCGGTGCGCCCCGTGAAAGAGCGTGAACTTGCCTCCAAACAGCACAATTGGAAGGAGTATGTAGCGCTTGCGCAAGAAAGCCTGGATGCGGTGGGGGAGTAACTGACCATCCCATCCGAAAAGGCAGCGCCTCCGTGGAAACACTGCCCTTTCTTTGACTCTGTTCAGAAATGCTTCACCTTGGAAGCGCCAGAGAATCAGCCGCAGGTCTTGCCGTTGGTCTGGAAAGAAGCGCACTCGGTGCAGTCACAGGTCTTGGGGCGGGTGTCGCCACAGCAGCCAACCTTGATGCTGTTCAGGGTGCAAAAATCCTTGCTGTCTGCGTGATAAGCGCAGGATTTCACGCTGCAATGAATGCTGTTATTGATTTGTTCCATGGAATGATTCCTCCTTTTGTTTGGTACAAGTCTATTATAACCAGTCGCCGAAGGTTTATTCCCACTGGCTCAAAAACGAGACATCTTTTGTCAACGGATTGCCTTTAGACGAATTGTCACCATGTTTTTGCGATGCAACCGCCATAAAACGACAAATAAGTGACAACTGGCAGTTCTGCCGTTTTCTGGAAAAAAGCACAAAAAAAATTTATGGGATTTGGTAGATTTTCACTTGCAAGCGGGGACAAAAAGCGGTATACTTATTCCAAGGCAGTTAGTTAAAAAAATCACAAACTCACTCAAGAATTTTATAAGGAGGAACCACGCTATGGCATTCATCAATCTGGAAACTCAGGGCGCTGTTGCTGTCCTGACCATTGACCGTCCCAAAGCTCTCAATGCTCTGAATAGCTCCGTCCTGGAGGAGCTGGATGCTGCAATCGACTCCCTCGACCTCAACGCAATTCGTGCGCTCGTTATCACCGGCGCAGGAGACCGTTCTTTCGTCGCTGGCGCTGACATCGGCGAGATGAGCAAGCTCACCAAGGCAGAGGGCGAAGCCTTCGGCAAGAAGGGCAACGATGTTTTCCGTAAGATCGAGACCCTGGCTATCCCCGTTATCGCAGCCATCAATGGCTTCGCTCTGGGCGGCGGCAATGAGCTGGCTATGTCCTGCGACATCCGCATTTGCTCCGAGACCGCTGTCTTTGGTCAGCCCGAAGTGGGTCTGGGCATCACCCCCGGCTTCGGCGGCACCCAGCGCCTGGCTCGTCTGGTCAGCCCCGGCATGGCAAAGCAGCTGATCTATACTGGCCGCAACATCAAGGCTGACGAGGCTCTGCGCATTGGCCTGGTCAACGCTGTTTACCCCGCAGAGGAGCTGATGCCCGCCGCTCTGAAGATGGCCGCTGGCATCGCAAAGCAGGCTCCCATTGCCGTCCGCAACTGCAAGAAGGCCATCAATGACGGCCTGGATCTGAACATGGATGACGCAATCGCTTTGGAAGAGAAGCTCTTCGGCGACTGCTTCGAGACCCACGACCAGATCGAGGGTATGGGCTGCTTCATGAGCCGCGAGAAGCCCAAGCCCAAGCCCGTTTTCACCAATAACTAATCTGGTTTGTCCATTTTGGGGCGGTTTTTCGGAGCCGTCCCTTTCGGAGCGTGAAAACCGTTTGTTCGTTCGATCATAATTATGCGAGAGCATATTATAGATAAAGGAAAATATAGGAGGTAATTACAATGAAAGTTGGTATTATCGGCGCCGGCACCATGGGTCAGGGCATCGCTAAGGCATTCGCACAGGCAGGCTGCGAAGTCGCTCTGTGTGACATCAAGCAGGAGTGGGCTGAGGGCGGCAAGGCTAAGATTGCTGCTGGCTATGCTCGTCTGGTCGCTAAGGGCAAGCTGTCCCAGGAGAAGGTTGACGCTATCGTCAATAACATCACTCCCGGCCTGAAGGAAGATCTGTGCGGTGATGTGGATCTGGTCGTCGAGGCTGCTTTTGAGGATATGGGCGTGAAGAAGACCACCTTCGGCGAGCTGGACAAGATCTGCAAGCCCGAGGCAATTCTGTGCTCCAACACCTCTTCTCTGTCCATCACCGAGATCGGCAAGGGCATTGAGCATCCCGTCATCGGTATGCACTTCTTTAACCCCGCTGACCGCATGAAGCTGGTCGAGGTCATTGCCGGCGCTAACACCACCGCTGAGACCGTCGCTAAGATTAAGGAAATCTCCGAGCAGATCGGCAAGGTTCCCGTTCAGGTCAATGAGGCTGCTGGCTTCGTCGTCAACCGCATCCTGATTCCCATGATTAACGAGGCTGCTTTCATCAAGATGGAAGGCGTTTCTGACATCGCTGGTATCGACGCCGCTATGAAGCTGGGCGCAAACCATCCCATGGGTCCCCTGGAGCTGGGCGACTATATCGGCCTGGATATCTGCCTGGCTATCATGGACGTTCTGTTCAACGAGACCAAGGATCCCAAGTATCGTGCTTGCCCCCTGCTGCGCAAGATGGTTCGTGGCGGCAACCTGGGCTGCAAGTCTGGCAAGGGCTTCTATGTTTACAACGCTGACCGCACCAAGACCCCTGTCGATCAGCTGTAATGACACCTATATTCCCGGCTGTTGGCTTCCCTGACAGTCGGGTCCCCAAATAATTGTAGGAGGAAAAGTTTTTATGGATTTTACTCTGTCCAAAGAACAGGCTCTGGTACAGAAGATGTACCGTGAGTTCGCTGAGAACGAGGTCAAGCCTCTGGCTCAGGAAGTTGACGAGAACGAGCGTTTCCCCGAGGAAACTGTCAAGAAGATGTCTAAGCTCGGCATGATGGGCATTTACTTCCCCAAGGAAGTCGGCGGCGCTGGCGCAGACGTTCTGAGCTACGTCATGGCTGTTGAGGAGATGTCCAAGGTCTGCGGTACCACCGGCGTTATCATCTCCGCTCATACCTCTCTGTGCGCTGCTCCCATCTTTGAGAACGGCACTCCCGCTCAGAAGGCTGCTTACCTGCCCAAGCTCTGCTCCGGCGAGTGGATCGGCGCTTTCGGTCTGACCGAGCCCGGCGCTGGTACTGACGCTCAGGGTCAGCAGACTGTCGCTGTCCTGGATCCCGAGACCAACGAGTGGGTTCTCAACGGCTCCAAGATCTTCATCACCAACGCTGGCTACGCTGATGTGTTCATCATCATCGCTGTCACCGGCACTGTCCTCGACCGCAAGGGTCGCAAGACCAAGGAGATCTCCGCTTTCATCGTCGAGCGTACCGACAAGGGCTTCTCCGTCGGCAAGCACGAGAAGAAGATGGGCATCCGTGGTTCCTCTACCTGCGAGCTGATTATGGAAGACTGCCGCATCCCCGCTGACCGTCTGCTGGGCAAGAAGGGCAAGGGCTTTGCTCTGGCTATGAAGACCCTGGACGGTGGCCGTATCGGCATCGCTGCTCAGGCTCTGGGCATCGCTGAGGGCGCTTTGGATGAGACCGTCGCCTACGTCAAGGAGCGTAAGCAGTTTGGTCGTTCCATCGCTGCTTTCCAGAACACTCAGTTCGAGCTGGCTGAGATGAAGGCTCGCATTGAGGCTGCAAAGCTGCTGGTTTATAAGGCTGCTCTGAAGAAGCAGGGCGTTATGGACGGCACCGTCAAGGAAGCTTACTCTGTCGAGGCTGCTGAGGCCAAGCTGATTGCTTCCCGCACCGCTTCCGATGTCACCCGCCGCTGCCTCCAGCTGTTCGGCGGCTACGGCTACACCCGTGACTATCCCATCGAGCGCATGATGCGTGACGCTAAGATCACCGAGATCTACGAGGGCACCAGCGAGGTCCAGATGATGGTCATCTCCGGCGCTCTGCTGAGATAAGGAGGATAACTCAATGAAAGCTATTGTTTGTGTCAAGCAGGTTCCCGATACCTCCGGTAAGGTTGCTGTCAAGGCCGATGGTACTCTGGACCGTGCTTCTATGGCTACTATCACCAACCCCGATGACCTGGCTGCTCTGGAGGCCGCTCTGAAGCTGAAGGACGCCACCGGCTGTGAAGTCGTTGTCGTCACCATGGGTCCCCCTCCCGCAGAAGGTATGCTGCGTGAGTGCATCGCTCGTGGCGCTGACCGTGCTGTCCTGATTTCTGGCCGTGAGTTCGGCGGTTCCGATACCTTCGCTACTTCTCAGATCATCGCCGCTGGCATCAATAAGATCGGCGTTGCTGAGGACGATGTCATCTTCTGTGGCCGTCAGGCTATCGACGGTGATACCGCTCAGGTTGGCCCCCAGATCGCTGAGAAGCTGCACCTGCCCCAGGTCTCCTACGCTGCTGACATCCAGAAGGATGGCAACACCCTGCTCATCAAGCGTATGCTGGAAGACGGCTACATGATGGTCAAGGTTCAGACCCCTTGCCTGGTCACTTGCATCAAGGAGCTGAATGAGCCCCGTTATATGTCCGTTGGCGGTATCTTCGAGTGCTATGACAATGAGAAGCACCCCATGGATGTCTATGACTACAACGCACTGAAGGACGATCCCCTCATCGAGGTCGATACCATTGGTCTGAAGGGTTCTCCCACCAACGTCTTCAAGTCCTTCACTCCTCCCCAGAAGGGCGCAGGCATGATGCTCACCGGCGACGCTCCCGCTGCCGACCTGGCTGGCATCCTGGCCAAGAAGCACATTATCTGATTGAAAGGAGAAACTTCTCATGGCATATGATTTTCGTGACATCGCCGCTTTCAAGGGCGTGTGGGTTTTCTGCGAGCAGCGTCAGGGCGTGCAGCAGAACACCAATTTTGAACTGATTTCCGAGGGCCGTAAACTGGCTGACGAGATCGGCTGCGAGCTGGCTGGCGTTCTGCTGGGCAGCGATATCGCTGACGAGATGGCTAAGGAAGTCGGCGGCTACGGCGCTGATAAGGTTATCGTCGCTGATTCCCCCCTGCTGAAGGACTATACCACCGACGCTTATACCAAGGTTCTGTGTGACCTGGTTCAGGAGTATAAGCCCGAGGTCGTCCTGATTGGCGCTTCCAACATTGGCCGTGACCTGGCTCCCCGTATGGCAGCTCGTCTGCACACCGGTCTGACCGCTGACGCAACCCATCTGGACATCGACACCACCAAGTACGTCGAGTTCCTGAAGGAGTCCTCTTCTCTGGATCTGTCCAAGCAGAAGTTCGACTATGAGGATCGCAACCTGAAGATGACCCGTCCCGCTTTCGGCGGCCATCTGATGGCTACCATCATCTGCCCCCGTTTCCGTCCCCAGATGTCCACCGTCCGTCCCGGCGTTATGAAGAAGGCTGAGTTCAACGCTGAGAAGGCTGCCGCTTGCGTCGTCGAGCGTCCCGCTTTCGAGCTGACCGCTGCTGACATCAAGACCGAGGTTCTGGAAGTCAAGAAGGCCGCTGAGCAGCTGGTTGACCTGATCGGCGCTGATGTCATTGTCGCTCTGGGCCGTGGCGCTTCCAAGGATATGGACACCGCTATGAAGCTGGCTCAGGATCTGGCTGACGCTCTGGGCGGCGGCGTTGTGGGCGCTTCTCGTGCACTGACTGACGCTGGCCTGATCTCCGCTGACCGTCAGGTTGGCCAGACCGGTAAGACCGTCCATCCCAAGGTCTATGTCGCTCTGGGCATCTCCGGCGCTATCCAGCACACCGCTGGTATGCAGGACTCCGAGACCATCATCGCTGTCAACAAGAATGAGACCGCTCCCATCTTCGGCATCGCTGATTACGGCATCGTCGGCGACCTGTTCAAGGTTGTTCCCCAGCTGATCGCTGAGATTAACGCTGCTAAGGCTGCAAAGTAATTCTGAATCAGTAAAACACTGAATCAAATAGAAATAGGGGGTCTGGAAGGTAGTTCCCACTGCTTTCCAGACCTTTTTTTATGCCCCTATCACACAAAAAGAAGCCCGCAGGGAAGAAATTTCATCCTCCTGCGGACTTTTTTGACTACTATAACGTTAAAATCAGCTCTGAGAGCCGTATTCAGAGAAGAATTTGGTGTGAACCACCTGAACCGCACGGTCTGCATCCTTCTCATCCACCAAAACGGAAATCTTAATTTCGCTGGTGGAAATCATATTGATGTTGATTCCGGCGTTATAAAGAGCCTCAAACATGCCGGAAGCCACGCCGGGATTGCCAATCATGCCGGCACCCACCATGGAGACCTTGGCGATGTGGTCATTGACCTCAATGCCGTCGTAACCCAGCACGCTCTTGTACTCCTCTAGCAGAGAAACAGCCTGATTCAAATCCTTGCGAGCAACGGTGAAGGCGATGTCCTTCCACTCCTCACGGCCAATGGATTGAAGGATGATATCAACGTTAATCTTTTTGCCGGAGAGCAGAGAGAAGACACGGAACGCAATACCTGGTTCGTTTTTGATGCCTACCAATGCGATACGGGCGATGCTCTTATCCTTTGCTACGCCGCTGACCTGAGTATGTTCCATCCTTTTTGCCACCTCTTTGACTTTTGTACCCGGATTTCCGGTGAAGCTGGACAGTACTTCCAACTCCACATGATAATGCTTTGCCATTTCCACGCTGCGATTGTGGAGCACCTTTGCGCCCAGAGAGGCCAATTCCAGCATCTCGTCATAAGTGATTTCATCCAATTTGCGTGCGCCCTCCACCGTATTGGGGTCGGCGGTGTATACGCCGTCCACATCGGTGTAGATCTGACACAAATCCGCTCTCAGGGCGGCAGCCAGCGCTACGGCGGAGGTATCACTGCCACCACGTCCCAGTGTGGTGATATCGCCACGGCGGTTAATGCCCTGAAAACCGGTGAAAATGACAATTTTTCGCTGATCCAGCTCCATTTGGATGCGCTCGGTGTCAATTTTCTTGATTCTTGCGTTGCCGTAGGTGGTGTTGGTCTTAAAGCCTACCTGCCAGGCGTTGAGGGAAACCACAGGAAACCCCATCCCCTGGATGCACATAGCGGCAAGCGCCACAGACTGCTGCTCTCCGATGGAAAGCAGCTGATCCAGCTCTCGTTTGCTGGCTCGTGGGTTGTACTCGTTGGCCAGTGCAATCAATCGGTCGGTCATCTTACCCTGGGCGGATAACACCACAACCACGTCATTACCGGCAATGTAAGTATCTGTAACGATTTTTGCGACATGGCGCACCCGCTCCAAGCTCGCCACGGAGGAGCCGCCGAATTTTTGTACGATCAGTGCCATTGGACATTGACCCCCTAAACAGAGTTAGAGCCTATCGGTCAATCAAGGTGCGCCGATGACGCAGGAGATTTTGCATCAGATTGCTGCGAAATTTTGCAGGAATCCTGTCGGCTTTCAAAAAATTTCGCAGTGATATGGTGGAAAATAAACAAGTCAGCAGTGTGCTGCTGATTGAACGATGGGCTCTTAGATAAAAAAAGAAGAGTGAGAAGTACTTGTCAGACCTCTCACTCTGTATTATATGTCAGAATGTTCCACTTTGCAACAAAATCTTTCGCTTTTCCTACGATAATAGAAGGAGAAAGAAGAATTAAGATTTTAAAGTGAATTGATTCAGAACGAAGGGAGGAGCGCTTCATAAATCCATCATAAGCGCAAAAAGAGCGAAGCAAACACGATGGTTCACCTCGCTCAGATGGATTATGGAGTTTGCCAAAAACCGGACTGAAGGTGGTTCAGCCGTACAGCCCAGTCTTTTTTTGCTGGAAATGGTTTTTACTTGACAGTTACCTTCACACTGGTCTTCACGCCATTTTCACCCATGACGTAGATGGTGCAGCTGCCCTGTGCCACGGCAGTGATTTTGCCGTGCTGATTCACAGAGGCAACCTGAGCGTTGCTGGACCAGTAGCGCAGCTTGGCCGTATGACCAATCAGCTTCTTCTTAGATTCCTTGGTGATAGAAGCAGAAATGTTAGCGCTCTTTTTCACCTTGAGGGTAACGGCTTTCTTCTTTACGGTGATCTTCTTGGGGTTGGTGGTCTTTGCCTTGCTGCCGCAGAAGTGGAGAACCTTTCCGGTGGCCACATAGACCTTTTTGCCGTCCACCATGCGGTAAGCCTTGACACGAACCTTATAACTACCGGAGGTGCTCAGCTTAGAAATGGTGACAGAAGTGACAGAATTCTTCTTCACAGTAGTGGTAGCCTTCTTAGAGAAAGACTTACCATTGCACTTGGAAAGGAAGACATCATAGCCATCCGCCTCAGCAACCTTGCCCCAGCTGATAACAGCCTTGGAACCCTTCATGACAGCCTTTGCGCCAGCATTCAGCTTGGAGGAGTTTTCAGCGGAATCTTTCTTCTCAATGGACAGAGTTTTGAGGACATCAGCGATGCGGGCGGAATCCTCTTCCTCGTTTTCCAGCCAGAAGACAATCTCTGCAATCTGTCCGCCAGCATCCAGCAGCCAGGTGGAGGTCTTGTAAAGGTTGCCGTCGCCGTCGTCGTCCACGTTGCGGTAATTCACTGCTTGGATGCCGTTCAGCTCTGTCTTCTCGTAATCAGGAGCATTGTCACCATACTCAGCTTTCAGCTCTTCCTCAACAGCGGAGAAGATGGTTTCATCTTTGGCTTTATCCCAAACCATCACCTCAAAGTCCAGAGCCTTCTCGTCAGCGGTGAAATAATAGCCGATTTCGTCTTCAAAGGTGTACTCGTTCTTGTCGGTGGAGATGTAGTACACAACGTCTTTGATTTGGGTCAGGTCAGCGGTGATAGCGCCCATCTTGATGGTCTTCTGAGCTTCATAACGGGCGGGGCCAGAGGCAACCAGAACAGACTCAATGTCAGCGATGCGCTTACCCACATCGGGGCCGTCGCACCAGAACACGAACTCAGCAATCTTATCACCAGCGTCAACCAGAGCGGTCAGAGTGGGCCACTGCTTGCCGTCATCGTCCGTATCAATGCTGTTATAATATGCAATACGGGTGTTGTTCAGGACGATGATAGTGTACTCGGGAGCCTTGTCACCGTATTCGTCCTTCAGCTCTTCCTCAACAGCGGAGCGCAGGGTTTCGCCCTTTGCCTTGTCCCACAGCATGACCTCAAAGTCCATAGCGTTGGGGTCGTCGGTGTAGTAGTAGCCAATCTCGGTATTGCTGTCGCCATACACATAATCGTCGGGGTCAGTGGAAACATGATACTTGGTTTCGGCAGGAAGCTTGGTCATATCTGCGTACAGATACTGACCCATATCAATCTTCTCGGCATAAGGCTCAGTGGAATCTTCCTTCTCAATAGACAGAGTTTTGAGGACATCAGCGATGCGGGCAGAATCCTCTTCCTCGTTTTCCAGCCAGAAGACAATCTCTGCAATCTGTCCGCCAGCATCCAGCAGCCAGGTGGAGGTCTTGTAAAGGTTGCCGTCGCCGTCGTCGTCCACGTTGCGGTAATTCACTGCTTGGATGCCGTTCAGCTCTGTCTTCTCGTAATCAGGAGCATTGTCACCATACTCAGCTTTCAGCTCTTCCTCAACAGCGGAGAAGATGGTTTCATCTTTGGCTTTATCCCAAACCATCACCTCAAAGTCCAGAGCCTTCTCGTCAGCGGTGAAATAATAGCCGATTTCGTCTTCAAAGGTGTACTCGTTCTTGTCGGTGGAGATGTAGTACACAACGTCTTTGATTTGGGTCAGGTCAGCGGTGATAGCGCCCATCTTGATGGTCTTCTGAGCTTCATAACGGGCGGGGCCAGAGGCAACCAGAACAGACTCAATGTCAGCGATGCGCTTACCCACATCGGGGCCGTCGCACCAGAACACGAACTCAGCAATCTTATCACCAGCGTCAACCAGAGCGGTCAGAGTGGGCCACTGCTTGCCGTCATCGTCCGTATCAATGCTGTTATAATATGCAATACGGGTGTTGTTCAGGACGATGATAGTGTACTCGGGAGCCTTGTCACCGTATTCGTCCTTCAGCTCTTCCTCAACAGCGGAGCGCAGGGTTTCGCCCTTTGCCTTGTCCCACAGCATGACCTCAAAGTCCATAGCGTTGGGGTCGTCGGTGTAGTAGTAGCCAATCTCGGTATTGCTGTCGCCATACACATAATCGTCGGGGTCAGTGGAAACATGATACTTGGTTTCGGCAGGAAGCTTGGTCATATCTGCGTACAGATACTGACCCATATCAATCTTTTCGGCATAGGGATCAGTGGGAGATTCCGCTGTGACCAGTGCCTCTTCGACAGGAGCAACTTCTTCCTCGGTCATTGCCACTTCCTCAGCGGGAGCAACTTCTTCCTCGGTCATTGCCACTTCCTCAGCGGGAGCAACTTCTTCCTCGGCAGAAGTCACAGACTCATCCGAAGAGGAAGCGGTCAGCGCAATATCGCTTTCTTCTTCAGCTGCGTAGGCCGGAGCTAACAAAGACAGAGACATTGCCATAGCCAACAGCAGAGCCGTCAGCTTTTTCAGTTTGAACTTCATTTAAGTTCCTCCTTTGTTAGAAATTTTATATAAAAAAACTTTAGTGCGGTTTCGTTGTGCAGCACGACCTTCACCTCGTTTTTTATCAATCAGAAACGCTTTTTTGCTTTTTATAACTAAAACGCCTTTTAAAGTTCCGAAATTGTTTGAAAATGATGGTATTTCACAAAAATATGACACATCTTTTTTGAATTACCATAGTAGGAGAACAAAAAGTTGTCTTTTAAAATATAAGTTATTATATCATATTTTCCTAATTATGGCAATACCTATTTTTCCCAGTTTTATGGCCATCGTCAAGCGTCACGGTGGAATATACGCATTGCTGTTTTTCCTGTTTCTCATAAATAAAAATGGCCATCCGCCACAAATGCGAATGACCATTTTGTTCATTTTAAGGCAATACCGCATAATAGGGATGTGCGGATTGCGCAGTAATTTTGCTTCCAAATTTGTTGGGAAAGCCGCAGGAATACTGACGTATTTCAAGGGTTTTGCGGCAAATTTGGGAGTGAAAGGACAAGCAAGGCGCACATTCGACTATTGTGCGGTGTTGCCTTAAATTCATAAAACAATGGGTTTGTTACAGAAGCCGGTACATTGCCTTGATGTCCATGCCTTCGGTCAGCTTCTGCACGCCGGAAATGGTGAGCTTCTCGTCGGTGACAAAGGCGTTTTCGCCGTCCTTTGCGTCGCCGTTGCGCAGGCGCTTGGTGTTTTCCACAGCAAAATCACCTGCCACACGGACATACCACTGGCTTGCGATTTCCTCCACGGGATAAACGGTGTCTTCGCCGCCTTCCTCCCAGCTGATGACCTTCTTGCCCTTCATGCGGACAATATCCATCACGTCGGCCACAACAGCGGAGGCGGTGGGCAGCTTGCCAGCGCCACGGCCATAGAACATGACATCGCCGATGGAGTCGCCAGTCACCTGGATGGCGTTGAAAACATCCTCCACGTTTGCCAGGGGGGAATCCTCCGCCACCAGGTGGGGAGCGACAAAGGCGCAGACCTTGCCGTCAGACTCACGGCGGATGGAGCGACCCAGCAGCTTGATTTTGTAGCCGCCGGAACGAGCATAAGCGACATCGGAAAGGGTGATGCCGGTGATGCCCTCAGTGGGAACCTGCTTGGGATAAATATGACGGCCATAGCCCAGGGAGGACAGAATGCAGATCTTACGACATGCGTCCCAGCCCAGAATGTCAGCGCTTGGATCCCGCTCGGCGTAGCCGTTGGCCTGTGCCTCAGCCAGAGCGTCATCAAAAGACAGACCTGCACGAATCATGCGGGTCAGGATATAGTTGGTGGTACCGTTCAGGATGCCGACGATCTCTTGCAACTCGTTGGCGGCCAGACAGCTGGTCATAGGGCGCAGGATGGGAATACCGCCGCCCACGGAGGCCTCGAACAGATAGGAGCAGCCGTTTTCCTTTGCCAGCTTCAACAGCTCGCAGCCGTGGCTGGCCACCAGCTCCTTATTGGAGGTGACAACGCTCTTTCCGGCCTTCAAAGCACGACGAGTGCAGTCCAGAGGGAAGGGAACGCCACCCATGGTCTCAACCACGATCTGAACCTCGGGGTCATTCTCGATGATGGAGAAATCATGTACCACTCGGTCAGCAAAGGGGCTGTTGGGGAACTCCCGCAAATCCAGAATATATTTCAGGTTGACCTCGTTGGCAACACGCTCGGAAATGTGCTGGCCGTTCTTGTAAAAAATCTCACCGACACCGCTGCCGACAACGCCATAACCCAGAATCGCTACATTAACCATTTAAGACACCTCTTTGTAATCATTCGGAACGCACAAATTCGAATGTCAGACCCCGTAGAGTCCCTTCCGAACGGCAGATTCCGAAACACCGTGAAAATGACGCTGCCTTTTGCCCTGTCTGGGACAGGCTGACCATTCACACAATGTATTGCTGCTTATTTTTTCGTAGAAAGCAAGGAAAATATACCAATTTGACACATTTTGCTTACCCACCACGTTTTTTGAACCTCTGACGATTCCCAAACGAGAAATCAACCTGCGAGGACTTCAAATTTGACAACGCCCTCCATGCTGCCAGCCAGGTGCACCAATTCCTCCAGAGAAAGGGTCAAACCGCTGGTCTCTGCGCTGAGGTTGACAGCGGCCAGGCTGCCGGTGGGAATGGTCTGATTGATGGTGAGAATATTTCCGCCGTTTGCGGCAAAGATATTCAGGATGGAAGAGAGCACGCCCGGCTCATCTCTCAGCATCGCCTGGAAGGTCACAATGTGGCCGTTCATCATGTCGTTGAAGGGACGAACGGCATCCTTATATTTATAAAAGGCACTGCGGCTGATACCTGCCTGACGGGTGGCCTCGTTGACCGTTGCCGCCTCACCCAGCTCAAGAGCCTGCTTCGCCTCTGCCACTTTTAAGAAGATCTCAGGCAGTGCGCTTGCCTCAACGATAAAAAACTTAGGAACCTTCGTCATATTTTCAGCGAACCTCCTGTCTGTCCACATTGCACGGGCATTTGTGTTTTGCCGCACGTGTGCCATTATAGCATCATACCATAGCTTTTGCAACCATTGATTCAACAAATTTTAATAAAATGTGACCGACGCTTTTGTAAGATTCTTTGTGGAAAGGAGAAAGGGGAGGCTTTTTCTCATCCCATGACGCAGAAGTATGAAAAAATACCAAAAACCGCTGTTTCTCCTGGCTTTCCTCCTGATTGTTTTGTTTCCTCCTGCACGAAGCGGAGCATTCTGTGCCTTGATTGCTCTGTGTGTGGGTCGTCTGGCCGCCGTTCCCCTGGCAGCGATGGAACAGCGAGGGTGTCCCCGCTGGCTGGGAGGCGTTTTTCTCATGCTGGGGATATCTGCCTTGGTGATTTTTACGGTTCTCAGTATTTTTTCTCGTCTGTGTGATGGAGTGACCCTTCTAACAGAGGAATTTCCTGATTTTTCAGCGCTCTTTCAACGATTAGAGGAAGCCTCCTCCTCTTTAGAGGGCAGCGTTGGGACGGTTGCACATGAGGTGATTTTGCTGCTCTCCCAGCAGAACGAACGCCTGCCCGCGCTGTTTGCATCGCTTGCAGGAAAAGCCAGCAAATGGGTGGCTTCCGCTCTGCCACAGAAGTTATTTTTCTTTTTTATCACGCTGCTGGCCTCTTACTACGCCGCTGTGGACTGGCCTCAGATTCGTCAGCTACTGAACCAAGCGGTTCCTCCCGATTGGGAAAAGCAAATGCAGAAGCTCTTGCGTTCTTTGGCGGCTGGGGGCAAGAATTGGCTGCGTGTCCAAGGGCGATTGGTGCTCATGCAGTTTTTTCTGTTAAGCGTTGGGTTCCTGTTATTAAAGGTAGCAAGCCCTTTGTTTGCCGGATTTATCACGGCGTTTGCCGATGCGCTCCCCCTGTTGGGAACGGGAAGTATTCTGGCTCCGTGGGCACTGCTGCTTGCTTTGATGGGGCAGTCCCGCCGAGCGTTGGGCATGACGGCGCTTTGGTTCTTTTCCTGGGTGCTGCGAGCGGTGCTGGAGCCACGATTGGTGGGACATCAGGCGGGAATCAGCCCGTTTTTCACAGTTCTGGGCATGTATCTGGGACTTCGATGCTTTGGCGTAGTGGGAATGATGGCGGGAGCGGTGCTCATCTCCACGGTAGGCAGCTTCAAAACAACTTCCTGAACAGAAAAAACTCCGCTCTGCCCATATCGGCAAAGCGGAGCGAAAAGCTTTTTGGAAGGGGAAAAACGGTTACATCAGACCAGCGTAAAAGAAAATCTGAGAGGCGAGGGTCAGCACGAACATAGCGGCCAGCAGTACGGCGAAAATCCTTACAATCAGCTTGTGATTGGAATTGGAACGTTTACGATTCATAAAGGTCAAACTCCTCAAATGATTTGCTCATACTGAGCACGGCCAGTCTTGTAAAGGTTTCCGCCGTGGCAGTCTATGGCGACGGTCAAGGGCAGCTCCTGAATGGTCATGCGCTTGATGGACTCACAGCCCAAATCATCAAACGCAATGACATCTGCAATTTGAATGCAGCGGGCAATCAGAGCGCCAGCGCCGCCCACAGCTGCAAAGAAACAGCATCCATTTCGCTGCATAGCGGCTTCCACTTCGTCGCTCATCTGACCCTTGGCGATGATGGCACCCAGACCCAGATCCAAAAGGCGAGGGGCGAAGGCGTTCATGCGGCTGGCGGTGGTGGGGCCACATGCGCCCACGGCCATACCCTGCTGGGCGGGGGTGGGGCCGGCGTAATAGATGATGGCATCCTGGAGCGGGAAGGGCAGTTCTTTGCCCTCATCCAGCAGGCCGAACATACGCTTGTGGGCGGCATCACGGGCGGTATAGATGGTTCCGCTCAGTATAACACGATCACCGGCGTTCAGCTTGGGCTGCATGGCACGCAGTTCATCCGTGTGAATGTGGTAGGTTTGGCTCATTCTTGTGCACCTGCTTCTTCTTGGGCTTCCTCAATGGCGGCCTCGTCTTCATAAGGCTTTGCGGGGGTAACTTTCACATCCAGTGCCATCAGAGCATCCACATGCTCATTCAGGCGGCCACTGAGCTTTTGAAGCATGTTCTGAATATTGGAGACATCGGCCAGTGTGCTGGAAATGCACTGGTTCATGTCTTCAGAGGTGACAATGGTGTTGGTGCGAATCTGCTCCAAATGTTCTTCCATCTGGCGGCAAATCACAGCGGCATCCTCATTGGCGCTGTTCATCAGGCTGTTGTAATAAGCTTTGGCCTGCGCCAGTTGAGCCTCAGCCTTTCTGTGGGCTTCCTCTTCCACCACAATGGCACGGCTCTGCATTTCAGCCTCGATTTTGCCCAGACGACCGCAAATCACATGGTAATTCTGGTTGTCCGTGGTCATAGAGCGCACCTGCTCGTCCATCTGCGCAATGGTCTGATTTTGCTCCTCAATCTTTGCTTCTGCGTCTTTCAGGGACTTGGTGCGGCGGTTCAGAACATCACGCAGTTGGTCGCCCTGAGCGGAGAGCGCCTTATTCTTGCCCTCCAGCGTGGTGTTTTCTTTGCGCTGTTGGGAAAGCGCTTCTTCCAACTGAGCAATCTGCGCCGCCATCTGCTCGTTGCGCTGGGAAAGCTCTTGATTGGCCTGTGTCATAGCGGCGTTTTCGCTGACCAGGCGTTCCATTTCAGCTTTGAGAGGAATCAGCTGCTCGGTGACTTCTCTCTGCTGCGTTTCCAACTGATTTTTCAACTCAAAATTCAGCTCGTCCAGCTCCTGCGCACGTTCATAAGCGGCTTCGGCTTCTGTTTTTGCGTCGTTCAGGGAGTCAGTATATTCTTTATTGGTTTTTTCGATATAATCCATGACATCGTCACGGTTAAAGCCACCGAAGGTAGCGCCTCGGAAAGAAACATTGCCAACCATAATCAGGGATTCCTCCTCGAATCTATTTCATATCGTATTGTAGCATAATCTTTTTTTGTGCGCAACTGTTTCCCACAGTTTTTTAGACAGATTGTGGAAAAATCAGAAAAAACGCCTTGACAAGATCAATAAAAAATGATATCTTAGCCTATAGTTAATTGCTATGACAGGAAAGAGTAGCGGCATCGCTGCACCGCAGAGAGCTTCCGGCTGGTGTAAGGAAGAGCGCAGTCGTCGTGAATACCTCCTTGAGCAGCTGCCTGAACGAGCTTTTCCAGTAGGCGCAGCCGGGTTTGCAGCCGTTATCCTGCCGGAGTCCCTGCGACTCCCTGAGGTTCGCTCCGTGAGGGGCCGACGCATCAGAGGTGGTACCGTACAAAACCACAGTATGGATTTTTGTGCCCTCTGTCCCATGCCGGACAGGGGCTTTTTTCATGCTCTTTTCATGCTCAATGTATCTGAGCGTATCTGAGCAAAAAATGCTTCTTTTTCGGCTAAAAAACGAAAAACACAAAGGAGAACGTAATTATGGGTATTTATGAAGAACTCCAGGCACGCGGCCTGGTGGCACAGGTGACGGACGAGGAAAAAGTCCGTGATATGCTCAACAACGGAAAAGCCACCTTCTATATCGGCTTTGACCCCACCGCTGACTCTCTGCATGTCGGCCACTTCATGGCGCTGTGCCTGATGCGCCGCCTCCAGAAGGCCGGCAATCGCCCCATTGCCCTGATTGGTGGCGGTACCGCTATGATCGGCGATCCCTCCGGCAATAGCGATATGCGCAAGATGATGACCAAGGAAACCATCGCTCACAACATCGAGTGCTTCAAGAAGCAGATGAGCCGCTTCATTGACTTTGGCGAGGGCAAGGCCATTCTGGTTAATAACGCTGACTGGCTGCTGGAGCTGAACTATGTTGATGTTCTGCGTGAGGTGGGTGCCTGCTTCTCCGTCAACAATATGCTGAGAGCTGAGTGCTACAAGCAGCGTATGGCAAACGGCCTGAGCTTCCTGGAATTCAACTATATGATTATGCAGTCCTATGACTTCTATACGCTTTATCAGCGCTATGGCTGCAACTTCCAGTTCGGCGGTGACGACCAGTGGTCCAATATGCTGGGCGGCCGTGAGCTGATCCGCCGCAAGCTGGGCAAGGATGACGCCGAGAGCATGACCATCACCCTGCTGCTCAACAGCGAGGGCAAGAAGATGGGCAAGACTGTTTCCGGCGCTGTGTGGCTGGATCCCGAAAAAACTTCTCCCTATGACTTCTATCAGTACTGGCGCAACGTGGATGACGCTGATGTTATCAAGTGCCTAAAAATGCTGACCGAAGTCTCTCTGGACGAGATTGCCGTCATGGAGACCTGGAAGGATAGCCAGTTGAACAAGGCCAAGGAGATTTTGGCCTACGAGCTGACCAAGCTGGTTCACGGCGTGGATGAGGCAGACAAGGCACAGAAGGCCGCCCGTTCCATCTTTGGCGGCGGCGCTGACGATGCAGATATGCCCATTGTCACCCTGTCCGCTGACGATCTGTCTGACGGCAAGCTGCCCATCATCAAGATGCTGACTGGCGCTGGCCTGGCCGCCTCCAATGGCGAAGCCAAGAAGCTGGTGAAGGGCGGCGGCGTTTCCGTGGACGGCAAGAAGGTTTCTGACGTTGGCGCTGCGTTTGAGGTTCCCGCTGAGGGCGTTGTGGTCAAAAAGGGCAAAAAGGTCTTTAAAAAGATTGTCCTGGGCTAAATTTTAAGATTTTAAGCCTATCCGTAAATAAACAAGTCAAATGAATCATGGGTCTGGATTGGAAACCATCGTGGTTCCGTCCAGACCCATTTTACATCAAGGGCGCTTTATGGGGGCGTGCGGCTCAGTACTCGATATCTGCCGGGAAGTAAATTCCAGCGCCGGTTCTGGCCTCCGTCTGTACCCGGCATACGTCTAAGCTTTGTTCCAATGTCCGGTAACAGCTTTGGAGATCCCCGGCGGCCATTTCTTTCAGGAAGTGCCGGAATTCTGGTTCCAGGCGGCTGGGCGTGGATGCGTCAAACCGCTGTTCCGTGCCGTTGTTGAGGTGGAGCAGAATTTCTCCGCAGGTGTTGGCGGGGGTGCTCTGGAAGAGATATCCCTTGGTTCCTTGAATGGTGTAAAAACAGGGAGCACCGCAGTCCTTTGCGGCGATGCTAACGGCCTGAAAACGCCCATAATCCAGCGTCAGAACGCCGCTTGTGTCAATGCCCTTTTGAATATTGGGCTGATAGCCCACGCTTTTGGGAACGCCGAACAGACCAATCAAGTAATGCAGATTATAAAGGTTCAAATCCATCAGAGCGCCGCCAGACTGAGCTGGGTCAAAAACCGGAGCGATGTCCCCGGACAAAAACCGGTCATAACGGCTGCTATACTGACTGAAATTGCAGCTGACCAGCTTGATTTCACCCAGCAGGGGCAGCAGCTCCCGAAGCTTGTGGAAGTTGGGATGATATAAGGTAGAAATGGCTTCATAGAAGAAAAGCTGCTTGCTCCGAGCCAGCTCTGCCAGCTCCAATGCCTCTCGGTCGTTGCTGGCAATGGGCTTTTCTACAATCACGTTGACCCCCTTTGTCAACGCTGCTTTGACAAAGGAATGATGCAGATGATTGGGAACGCAGAGATACACAGCGTCCACCGTCTCGCTGTCCAGCATGGTGGAAAAATCCGTATAAACTCTGGCCGTTCCGCCGCATTGCTCTGCCAGCGCCTTTGCCTTTTCCTCCGAGCGGGGCGTGGAGCAAATGGCTTCCACCGTCCAGCCCCAGTCCGCCAGCTGAGGAAGCACCTCTTTGGCAATAAAACCGGTTCCTGCCGCCGCAATTTTCATTCTGATATCCTCCTAAATATGAAAAAGTTGGCTTCTGGTGGTATTATAGCAGAGTTTTGGATATCCGTCCAGCGGCTGGGTTGGAAAATAAAACGGGGGAGAAAAAAGAAAAAGAGCTGTTCTCATGCAAAAAACAACTCTTTTTCCTCTACTCTTCCAACAGCAAAACTTGGTCTGGATGAACCCCGAGCGTTTTGGGCTGCAAATCCATCCCCGCTTGTTTGGGAACCCTCCACCATAGGGCAGAAGTGTTTTCTTTTTGCCCCACAAAGTGGAACTGCACCACCCATTCAAAAGGCTCCTCGATTTGATCCAAAACAACCACAGAAAAAGCATTTTTTTGCTCTTCCGGGTGGAAGCTGTGCCCTCGAATGCCGATGTGCGTCAGAGTGTCTGCCACCGGCTCCGCTGTTTCCAAGGAAATTCCCCAGTCGGGGATTTCCACAAGGTGTGCATTGCGTTTTTGAGCGGGAATGATATTTTTACACCCCGTCAGCAGAGCCACTGAAACCTTTTGGGGATTTTCAAACAGGGAATGCGTCTCCCTTTGAAGGAGAACGGAACCACCGCTCATGACGGCCACTTCACCGCACAAACGAAAGGCTTCCTCTCGGCTGTGCGTCACCAAAAGCGCCGTTTTTCCAAAGTCGGCAAGGATGGAACGCAGCTCCACCTGTAGCTTTTCTCGAAGGTGGCTATCCAGCGCTGAGAATGGCTCATCCAGCATCAACAGCTCCGGCTCTCCCACCAAAATGCGAGCCAGCGCCACACGTTGTGCCTGTCCGCCGGAGAGCTGGAAGGGGCGGCGCTCCAGAAGCTCCTCCAGTTGAAGAACCTTGAGCACTTCTTCCAATTTCTTGTGCTTTTTGGCTTGATTTTTCTCGTGATAGAGGCCGCAAAGGATATTCTGTTTCACGGTCATATGGGGAAACAAGGCATAATTCTGGAACAAATACCCAACCTTTCTCTTTTGGGGCGGCAAATCAATTCCTCTTTGGGAATCAAAGAGCGTCACACCATTGAGCGAGATGATACCCCGATCCGGGCGAAGAATGCCAGCAACGCACTTGAGGGTCATACTCTTGCCGCATCCTGATGAGCCAAGCAGTCCCGTCACCCCTTGCTCTGCCTCCAAGGAAACACGCAAGTGAAATTGTCCAACCTTCTTTTCGATATCCACCAAAAGGCTCATTTGTTCCCCTCCTTTTGACGCTGTTCTAACAGATTCACCGCCAAAAGCACCACCAAGCTGATGGCCAGGTTTACCAAAACCCAGCGCATCGCCCCTGCCTCGTCGTTGGTGCGCCAGAGCTGATACACCGTTGTGGAAATGGTGGCGGTTTTGCCGGGGGTGTAGCCGATGAGCATACTGGTTGCGCCATATTCTCCCAGTGCACGGGCAAACGCCAGCACAGCTCCGGCCAAAATCCCCTGTCGGCAGACAGGCATACGGATACGCCAAAAAATATAGCTGTTGGGCAGCCCAAGAGTCTGGGCGGAGTAGGCCAGCGTCTCGTCAAAGCTCTCAAATGCGCCCCGGGCGGTGCGATACATCAGCGGAAAGGACACCACAAAGGCCGCCAAAATGCCTCCCGTCCAAGACATCACCATTTGAATGCCAAATCGAGACAAAAAGACACCCAAAGGACGCTTTGTCCCAAAAAGAACCAGCAAAAAGTAACCACAAACCGTAGGCGGCAGCACCATAGGCAGGGTAAGCACCACATCCAGCAAGCCTTTTACCGCTCTCGGGAGCCGTGAGGCGTAATAGGCACAGAAAATGCCCACGAAAAAGACCAGCACCGTGCTCATTGCCGCAATACGGATGGAGTTCCATAACGGAAACCAGTTCATAGCTTCTTCCTCAGCTCACAGGGCAGAATCCAACGCTTGCAAAGACTTCCATTGCCTCATCCGTCGTGAGGAAATCCAGAAAATCTTGTGCAGCGGCGGCATTTGCACTGTTTTCCAGCACGGCGGCGGGATAAATCACCTGTCCGCACATCTCAGGAAGCGCCTCATCCACAACCGTCAATCCGGCGGAAAAAGCGTCAGTGCAATAGATGACACCGCAATCCACGCTGGCCTCCTTGACTTGCGTCGTCACTTCCTTCACGTTGGAACCGTAAGTGAGAACGCCGGCGGCTGCAAGCTCTGCCTCATCCAAACCGTAATAGCTCAAAATCTTTTGGGTGTACTGACCCACCGGGACATCCTCGTTACCCATGGCAAGCAAAATTGTACCGTCTGCCAGACGCTGCGCCATGTCGTCAAAGGAAGTGACAGCGTTTTCCGAGTCAGCGTCTGGAACGGACAAAACAACCTGATTTTCCAACAGGTCAATGCGGCTTTCTGTTGCAACCAGCCCTTTCTCTTCCAATTCATTCATCTGCTTCTGGGCGGCAGAGAGGAAAAGGTCACACTGTGCGCCTTCTTCAATCTGGGTTTTGAGTGTGCCGGAGGAGTCAAAGTTGAAGGTCAGCTTGACATCCTCATGAGCAGACTGATAGGTTTCAGCAAGGGGATTCAGCGTTTCCGTCAGGGAGGCCGCCGCAAAAACAGTCAGTTCTACGGTTTCTGATTCGCTGTTCTGAGCGTGGTTGGAACCACCACAGGCCGTCAGACTGAGAAGCATGGACAGGCTCAAAAGAAGTGCAATCTTTTTCGTCATTCATTTTCTCCTTTTTTGCAATTAAAATTTACGAAGTCTCCGCTCTTTCCGCCGTGTTTTTCCACCAAATGGACATTGGAAATGACCATGCCCTTGTCAATGGCCTTGCACATATCATAAACCGTCAGCAGAGCGACGGTAGCTCCCGTGAGGGCTTCCATCTCCACGCCCGTTTTGCCCTCGCACGCAACGGTACAAGTGACCTCTACGGCGTGTTCCGCTTCACAAAGCCGAAAATGGATCTGGCTCTTGGTGAGGTTCAACAGATGACAAAGCGGAATCAGCTCTGAGGTTTTTTTTGTCGCCATAATGCCAGCGACCTGCGCCACGCCCAGCACATCGCCTTTCTGAGCGGTGCCATTCTGAACCGCCAGGAAACATTCCTCACTCATGCCAATTCGTCCTGTGGCAACGGCCATTCGCTGGGTGATTGCTTTCCCGCCGACATCCACCATAATGGCGTTGCCGTTGGCATCCATGTGTGTAAAACCCATATCAAACACCCTTTCCAAAGCCACAATTGGGGAAATGACAGACCGGACAGTTCAGGCAGAAGCCCCCGTGTCCCAGTCCAGCCAGATACTCCGCCGTGACGGGAACATCAGCCAACAGGCGAGGAAGCGCAAGGTCAAAAATGGTGCGCTTGGCGTACATGACACAGCCGGGCAGTCCGCAAACCGGGCGACCGTCCTCCAGGTAGGAAACAAGGAACATCGCACCAGGCAGAACGGGAGCACCATAGGAAACAATCTTTGCACCGCTGTTTTTGATGGCAAGCGGGGTCTTATCGTCGGGATCCACGCTCATGCCGCCAGTACAAAGAACCATCTCACAGCCCATATCCAGCATACGGCGGATGGCGGCGGTAATTTCCTCATGATGATCGTCCAAAATCTCGTGAGCAATCATCTCACAGCCAAATTCTCCTAATTTTTCTTGCAAAACCGGTGTGAAAGTATCTTGAATGCGGCCACGGAACACTTCGCCGCCTGTGGTGACAACGCCGAACCTTTTGGGCTTCAGAGGAAGCAGGCGCAGCAGGGGCGTTTCCCCGGCCACCGCTTTGGCACGCTCCATTTTTTCTTTTTTAATCACCAAAGGGATAATACGGGTTCCGCAAAGACGGTCTCCCTTTTTGACCGTGAATCCAGAAGCACGGGTGGCAATCATCATTTCGCCCAACGCATTGACCGCACGCAGGCGCTCCACGTCAATCATCAACAGGCCGTCCCGGTCAGCAATCAATTCAATTTTTCCCTCTTTGGGCTCTGTGGGGTGCATTCCCTCTCCCATGCAGATATCCCGGAGGATTTCGGCGGCCTCATTCTCGTGGAGCATCTTCTCGTCGTTCTCCCAGATGTATAAATGCTCTTTCCCCACGCTGAGTAAAACGGGAATATCCTCTTCCCGGACAATGTGACCCTTGCGGAACACGGCATCCTTGGTGACTCCTTTGATAATCTGGGTGATATCATGGCAGAGAACGTGGCCGACCGCATCGGTTGTCTTGACCAATTTCATCGTATTTCTTCTCCTTCCTCCACAAAAAAGAGGGAAAACGTCTCTTTTGCGTATTCTTTCAGATGGCTTTCAAAATTTTTGTATTGTTCCAAAATCCGCTCGCCCTGCTCGGTCAGTTGGGTGCTTCCGCCGTTGCTTCCGCCTCGGATGCACTGCACCACGGGAACATCCAGCATTTCTTCCAGCTTCCGTAGCATTTTACGTCCCTTGGAGTAGGATACCCCCATTTGTTCGCAGGATAGACGGAGGGAGCCAGACTGTCGGATGCGTTCCAACAGTTCTAGGGTTCCGGGGCCAAAAAAGCGTACGCCGCCCCGTTCCAGACAGAGCTTCACCGACGGTTCCAATGGTTCTTTGTTGTTCATGTTGCTCTCCCGAATCGTTTTTTCATAACACTCGATTTTGTATGGTTTCCCTCCGCCGTATGACTGTGACGGAGGGAGAAGTTTTTACTTTCTGGCGCACTCACTTGCCGTCCCACGCAGGATGCCGAGGCCGTGTTCCAGAGAAGGAAGAACAAACTCCAAGGATTCCTTCACCGCTTTGGGACTGCCGGGCAGATTCACAATCAGGCTGCCCTTGCGGATCCCACTGACGGTACGACTGAGCATTGCACGAGGCGTGATGGTCATGGAGTAGCCACGGATGGCTTCTGCAATACCAGGGGTCATTCGGTCGCAAACAGCAGTGGTTGCTTCGGGCGTGATGTCCCGACGAGAAAAGCCTGTTCCGCCGGTGGTGAGAATCAGATCCACTTGACGCTGATCGGTCAGGCGGATGAGGTTCTTTTTGAGCGGGGCTGCTTCGTCGGGAAGCAGAATGGTTTCTACCACTCGATAACCGGCTTCCTGGAGCATTTCACAGATGAGAGGGCCGCTCTTGTCCTCCCGCTCTCCGGCAAATCCTTTGTCACTGAGGGTGATAACGGCAGCTGTGAAGGGGCGATCCGCCGCAGGCAGCTCCATGGTCATCTCGTCCCCGACCCGAATGCTGCCCCCTCGGAGCACTTGGGTGAACACCCCCTTACGGGGCATGATACAGTCGCCCACCTGCTTGTAGATGGCGCAATGGCTGTGGCACTCTTTGCCAATCTGGGTCAGCTCCAATTCCACCTCACCAATCTGAAAGCGGGTTCCAACAGGAAGATGAGCCAGATCAAAGCCCTCTACCACCAGATTTTCCCCGAACGCACCGAAGTCCACCTCCGCACCTTTGGCACGGAATGCTTCTATTTCTTCCACGGCCAGCAAGATGACCTGACGATGCCATTTTCCACCGTGAGCGTCTGTCTGGATGCCCCAATCCTCTATCAGTACGGCGTGGTCGATTTCATGCTTGCAGGTTCCTCTCTGTTCACTGATACAAATTGCACGAATGGTTGCCGGGCAGACAGACGATGGGGACACGATGATAAACCGCAGCAAGGGTCGGCGAGCCGGGTTTGAGCGCCACCTTCCAAAAAAGCTGTTCCGCTCCCAGCAGCCGGAGCACCTCGTGTAGAATGTCCTTCTCTCCCACCGAAACGCCGCCGGTGGTGATGATAAGGTTACAGGTTTTGGCCGCCTGCCGGATGGCCTCGGTTACGATTGCGGCATCATCAGGGCAATGCTGCGACAAAAACGGAGGAGTTCCCAATTCTGTCAGACGAGAGGAAACATAAAAGCGGTTTGAATCGTAGATTTTACCTGGGCGCAGTGCTTCTCCGGGCTGAATGACTTCATCTCCGGTGGAAAAAACGGCCACCTTGGGCTGACGCATCACTTCCACTGCACCATATCCCAGGCTGGCCAAGACAGCAACCACAGAACCATTGATTTTGGTATGGGCGGGAATGAGCACGTCTCCGGCATGGTAATCCTCTCCCTGTGGGCAATAATTCTGCCAAGGCGCAGAGGACGCATATAATTTCACCACGTCTTCGCCCAGATCGGTGTCTTCCTGACGAATGACGGTATTAGCCCCCTGTGGGATGGGAGCGCCCGTCATGATACGCAGCGCTTCTCCTTTCCGAATGGTTCCGAAAAACATTTCGCCTGCGTAAATTTTTCCCACGACCTTTAATGTCATGGGAGACTCTTTGGATGCGCCCAGCGAGTCCTCCCCTTGAACGGCGTATCCGTCCAGCGGCGAGCGTGGGAAGGGCGGCTGGTCGTACTGAGCGGTATAATCTACCGCCGTGATGCGACCCAGTGCTTCGGTCAACGAGATGCGCTCCGTCTCTTTCAGTGGGGCGATTCGTGATTGCAGCAGGGCAACAGCCTCTTCAATTTGAAGCATTGTATTCCTCCTTCAAAAAAGTATAACACGGGGGAGCGCTTTTGTCAAACAAAGCTGAAAACAGCAAAAAAGTGCAAAAGGTCGAAAAAAGGTGCAAAAAGTGGAAGCACCCCCGGATTCATAAAAAAAGTCCTCCGGCCAAAACCGGAGGACTCAAACAGTCAGATAGAATTCAAGAAAAGCGTTTAGGCAATACCGCATAATAGGGATGTGCGGATTGCGCAGTAATTTTGCTTCCAAATTTGTTGGGAAAGCCGCAGGAATACTGACGTATTTCAAGGGTTTTACGGCAAATTTGGGAGTGAAAGGACAAGCAAGGCGCACATTCGACTATTGTGCGGTGTTGCCTTTAGCGAATCTCAACAGAGAGGCGGAATTTCAGGTTGCCCAGAATCTTCTTGACGAAGCGATCCACATCCTTGGGGCCAAGCTCTTTCTCCTTGGAAACAAAGGTAATCTTGAAGGCCATGCTCTTCTTGCCCTTGCCCAGCTGCTCGCTGCGGTAGATATCGAACAGCTCCACGGACTCAGCCTGCTTGCAGGCGTTTTTGATTTCCTTGACCAAAGTGCCGCACTCCATAGACTCCTCCACAACCAGAGCCAGGTCACGGGTTACGGGAGCGAAGTCAGAGATGGGCTGATAACGGAGGGAGGTGTTCATATACTTCTGGAGAGCCACAAAGTCGATTTCACCAATGAAAATCTTGTGGTTTGCCTTGCTGTCCTTGGGCAGATCCAGAGCATTCGTAACCTTGTTGGCCAGCTTGCCGAAGGAACCAATCTTCTCACCGTTGCAGACGATATAAGCGGCGATGCCGGGATGCAGATAAGGCACGTCCTCAGCACGGACATAATCCAGCTCCACACCGAATGCCTCACCAATGGCTTCCACAGTGCCCTTGACGGTGAAGAAGGTCTCCTCTCCGCCGAAAGCGGCGAAGCCCAGATGCAGCTTTTCCTCGGGCAGCTCGGTGATGGGCTGCTGCTTGGGAATATAGATGTTAGACAGCTCGAAGATGCGGCCCTCGTTGTTGCCCTTCTTGATGTTGCCAACGATGGTATTCAGCATCGAAGGAGCCAGCAGAGGACGCATAATGGTCAGATTGGAGGTGATGGGATTGAGCAGGCGAACCACATTACGCTCGGGAGCGTCGGCGGCAATCTCCATCTGATCCAGGTCAGCGTCAGCGTAGAAGGCCAGCGTGGAAACCTCATAGTAGCCCTGAGCACACATGGTGCGCTTCATCTTGGCACGCTGTTTCTGCACGGGATTCAAGCCACCGTTGGTGACGGTTGCTTCCTTCAAGAAGGTGGGAACAATGTGGTCATAGCCATACTCACGGATGACTTCTTCTGCCAGGTCGGGCTCGCCGATTTCGATATCCTCACGGTAGCGGGGAGCCACCACATCCAGAACATCGCCGTCCTGCTTGACTTCGAAGTTCAGGCGGGAGAGAATGTCCAAAATGGCCTCGGTGGGAACCTCAATACCCAAAATACGGTTGATGCCGCTGATGGTGGCGGTGAAGTGCTTGCCGGTGCGGGGAGCGCCAGCGGAAACATCAAAGTGAGAGGAGGTAATCTCACCGCAGCCCAGCTCCTGAATCAGATGCAGCGCACGAGCCATACCCAGCTCAGTGGTGTACTCGGCGATGCCCTTTTCATAGTGGCTGGAAGCGTCGGTGGACTGACCCAGCGCACGAGAGGTCTTACGGATGTTATCACGCATGAACTTGGCGGACTCAAAGAGCAGCTGTGTGGTGTGCTCGGTGATTTCGCTGTTCAGGCCGCCCATGATACCAGCCAGAGCGACGGGCTTGGAACCATCACAGATGACCAGATTGTTGTGGTTGAGCTTGAATTCCTTGTTGTCGAGCGTGACAATGCTCTCGTCGTCACCTGCACGGCGGACGATGATTTGACGACTTTCCAGCGTGTCCATATCGAAGGCGTGCATGGGCTGGCCGATCTCCAGCATGACGTAGTTGGTGATGTCAACCACGTTACTGATGGAGCGCAGGCCGCACAGAGCCAGATAGCGCTTCATCCACTGGGGAGACTGACCAAAGGTGATATTGCGGACACCGTGACCCAGATAACGGGGGCACAGATCCAGAGCCTCAACGGTGATGTTCAGGCCATCATACTGGTAATCGCTGCAAACAAAGTCGGTAGCGGGCATTTTCAGGGGCTTACCCAGAACAGCGGCCACCTCACGGGCGATGCCAAGAACGCTCTGGCAGTCCGCACGGTTTGCGGTGATGGAAATATCAAAAATGCACTCATCCAGGCCGACAATGGGCTTGATATCTGCGCCAATCTCGCAATCATCGGGCAGCTCCAGCAGTCCGAAGTAATCAGCGCCGGGATACAGGTCGTCATTCAGGCCGAGTTCCAGACCGGAGCACAGCATACCGTTGGATTCATAGCCACGCATCTTGCCTTTCTTGATTTTGGCAATGCCCACAACGGTCTTATGATCCTTTGCGGTTTCAATGACGGTTGCGCCGGGCAGTGCCACAGGGAACTTTTTGCCAGCGACTACGTTATCTGCACCGCAGCAAATCTGGAGCAGTTCGCCGGTACCAGCGTCCACCTTGCAGACATGCAGATGGGTATCAGGAATGGGCTCGCACTCTGTAACCAGACCGACCACAACACCGGTCACATCCTTGCCAATCTCGACCAGCTCCTCAACCTCGAAGCCGCAGCCAAACAGTTTTTCTTCCAGCTCCTGAGCAGTCACGTCGATGTCAACGAATTCCTTGAGCCAGCTGAACGGTACTTTCATGTTGGTGCCCTCCTTAGTCCTTGAACTGCTTCAGGAAACGCAGGTCGTTTTCATAAAGCAGGCTGATGTTGTTGATGCCATACTTCAGCATGGCGATACGCTCGATACCGATGCCGAAGGCGAAGCCGGAATAAACCTTGGGGTCAATGCCGCAGTTTTCCAGAACCTTCTGGTGAACCACGCCGCCGCCCAGAACCTCAATCCAGCCGGTTCCCTTGCACAAGCCGCAGCCCTTGCCGCCGCACTCAAAGCAGGAAACGTCCACCTCAACAGAAGGCTCGGTGAAGGGGAAATAAGAGGGACGCAGACGGGTCTTGACATCGCCGCCGAAAAGACGCTTGACGAACTCATCCAGCATACCCTGAAGGTCACAAAGGGTGATGTTCCGGTCCACAACCAGTCCTTCCATCTGATGGAAGACGGGGGAGTGGGTTGCATCGGAGTCGGAGCGGAACACACGGCCAGGAGAAAGCATCTTGATGGGCATCTTACCGGTATCCATGCGGCGAATCTGTGCGCCGCTGGTATGGGTGCGCAGCACGATGTCATCAGCCACATAGAAGGTATCCTGCATATCACGGGCGGGATGGTTCTTGGCCACGTTCAGGCGGGTGAAGTTATGATCGTCGTCCTCAATTTCGGGTCCTTCAAAAATCTCAAAGCCCATGGAGGAGAACACGTCCACCATCTCATTGCGGATGATGGTGATGGGATGCAGTGCGCCAGCGTCACGGCGGACAGCGGGCATGGTGATATCCACCTGTTCGCTCTTGTTGCGGGCGGCCAGCTCCAGCTCGTCCATCTTGGCACGGATTTCCTGATAACGGGCGTCGGCCTGCTGCTTAAACTCATTGATGATTTTGCCCATGGCGGGACGGTCTTCCTTGGCGACAGAGCCCAGACCCTTCATCAGGCCGGCAATGCTGCCCTTTTTACCCAAATAACTCTGCCAGAAATTGGCCAGTTCTTCCTTGGACTGGACGGAAGCAAGAGCGGCTTCCATCTGCTCCCGCAGGGCTTTGATTTTAGCTTCCATAATACACCTCTTCGTAAAGTTAGGAGTTCGGATATCGGAGCGAGGGGTTTGTGTGGTTGATGCGAAAGGGGCGGAGAACCGAAAAAAACACCTCACTCAATAAAAAAAGACCTCATCCCAAAAGGGACGAAGCCAATTCTCCGTGGTACCACCCATACTTCCGCCGGACAATTCTCCAGCGGCACTTTAACTGTCGGTAACGGGACAAAACGTCCTGCACTACTAGAAACCATCGGTTCTTTGGCGCAGGCTGCTCAGGAGGGAATAGGTACGTTCTTTTTCGGAAGGTCTTTCAGCCGGTGAACCTTCTCTCTGTTGGGGGCGATGTGCCCGAACCAAAGAAAGTGTACTGCTGTCTCCATCATCGCATTTCAACCAGTGCAAAACATTATAGAAGATGCAAGGGGAGTTGTCAAGTTTTTTTGAAAATTCGCCGAACAAACGGGAAAATATGGCAAAGCAAGAAGAATTTAACAG
>JAKSQD010000001.1 GCA_024404315.1 Oscillospiraceae bacterium | reverse complement strand
AAATTTTCCATCCAAATACCCTGTGGGGGTACTTGACAAATACCCGGGCGGGGTATATACTCCCCTTAAACAACGACCAAGGAGGAATCCCCTATGGCTGATTGCTGCGAATACTGCACCGCCAAGAGCAAGCACCGGGAAAAAAACGAATCCACCGACCTGCTCAACCGCCTGAGCCGCATTGAGGGTCAGGTTCGAGGCGTGAAACGCATGGTGGAGGAGGACGCTTACTGCGTGGATATTCTCACCCAGGTTTCCGCCATCACCGCCGCACTCAACAGCTTTAACCGTGTGCTGTTGGCTAACCATATCAAAACCTGCGTGGCCGATAACATCCGTGCGGGCAATGACGAAGTCATCGACGAATTGGTGAAAACCGTTCAGAAAATGACAAAATAGCGCCTGCTGTCCGAAAGCAGACCGCCAGTGCTCCAGGCAACGCCCCAGCAGGGGACGAAAGGAGCATCAAGAAAGAGGAACCGTTATGAATGTCAAGTTTAATGTCACCGGTATGTCCTGCGCCGCTTGTCAAGCTCACGTCCAAAAGGCCGTGGAAGCGCTCGACGGTGCGGAGAAGGTCAACGTCAACCTGCTAGCCAACAGTATGAGCGTGGAGCTGGACGAGAACAAGCTCTCCACGGCGCAGGTCTGTGAGGCCGTTTCTAAGGCAGGCTATGGCGCTTCGCCCGTGGGACAGGGTAGCAAAAAATCCGCTGACGAGCAAGCCAAACAGAAAAAACAGGCGCAGGAAAAAGAAGAAAAATGGATGAAAACCCGTTTGACCATTTCGGTTTGTTGCCTGATTCCGCTGTTTTACCTCTGTATGGGTCATATGTTCGGAGCGCCCATTCCCTCCTTCCTCAAGGGCGTGGAAAATTCCATGTCCTATTGTCTGGCTCAATTCCTGCTGGTGCTGCCCATCCTGTACGTCAATGATAAATATTTCAAGGTGGGCTTCACCACACTGGCCAGGCGCTCACCCAACATGGATTCCCTGGTGGCGGTGGGTGCAGCGGCCTCTTTGCTCTACTCCATCTACGCCATGTTTATGGTGGGGTGGGGGCTTGGCCATGGCGACCTGATGATGGCGGAAGAGTACCACATGAACCACCTCTATTTGGAATCGGTGGGTATGATTCTGACGCTGGTCACGGTGGGAAAGTATCTGGAAACCCGTTCCAAGGGCAAAACCGGCGAGGCGCTGGAAAAGCTCATGGATTTGGCTCCCAAAACCGCAAATGTGCTCCGAAATGGTCAGGAAGTCACCCTTCCGATTGAAGAGGTGCTTGTGGGAGACCTCGTTCTGGTTCGTCCGGGACAGGCCGTTCCCGTGGACGGCGTTGTGATGGAGGGGGCAACCTCCATTGACGAGAGCGCCCTGACGGGAGAATCCATTCCCGTGGAAAAACAGCCAGGCGACAAGGTTTCTGGCGCTACCATCAACAAAAACGGCACCTTTACCCTCCAAGCCACCCGAGTGGGGGAGGATACCACCCTTGCCCAGATTATTCGATTGGTGGAGGACGCTTCCGCCTCCAAAGCGCCCATTGCAAAGCTGGCCGACAAGGTGGCCGGTGTCTTTGTGCCGGTGGTCATGACCATTGCGCTTATCACCTTTGTGGTTTGGATGCTGGTGACGGGCTCCTTTGTTCGCTCCCTGACCGCTGGTGTCGCTGTGCTGGTCATTTCCTGCCCCTGTGCGCTGGGGCTTGCCACTCCTGTGGCCATTATGGTGGGCACGGGCAAGGGTGCAGAGCTGGGCGTTCTGTTCAAGTCTGCCGAGGCGCTGGAGACCCTTCACACCGTCCAAACAATTGTGATGGATAAAACCGGAACCATTACGGAAGGCCGTCCCCGTGTCACGGAGCTGCTGCCCGCCGAGGGGGTTTCTGAGGAAAGGCTCCTCCGTCTGGCTGCCAGCCTAGAGGCTCCTTCTGAGCATCCGCTGGCCGAGGCCATTGTCAGCGCCGCCAAAGAAGTGGGACTGACGTTGAGCGAGGTTAGAGAGTTCCAGGCGCAACCCGGCAAGGGCATCACTGCTGTCATCGACAACAACCACTATTTCGCCGGAAACCTCCGTCTCATGGAAGAAAACGGCGTGTCCGTCTCTCGCTCCGAAGCGGACGCACTGGCGGAAGAGGGAAAAACACCCCTCTATTTTGCGGAAAATGGCAAGCTGCTGGGTATCATCGCTGTAGCAGATGTGGCCAAATCCACCAGCAAAGAGGCCATTGACGCTTTGAAGGGCATGGGCATTGAGGTGGTTATGCTCACCGGCGACAACAAGCGCACCGCCGAAGCGGTGGGACGGGAGCTGGGCGTGACCCGTGTCATTGCTGAGGTGCTCCCCCAGGATAAGGAACGGGTTGTTGCCGAGCTGCGGCAGAGTGGCAAAACGGTGGCCATGGTGGGCGACGGCATCAATGACGCTCCCGCCCTTACCCGAGCAGATGTGGGTCTGGCCATTGGGGCCGGTACGGATGTTGCCATTGAGTCTGCGGACGTGGTGCTCATCCGTTCCGACCTGCTGGATGCTGTTACCGCCATTGAATTGAGCAAGGCCACTATCCGCAACATCAAACAGGATCTGTTCTGGGCCTTCTGCTACAACTGCGTGGGCATTCCTCTGGCCGCCGGTGTGTTCTATCCCGTTCTGGGCTGGCAGCTCAGTCCCATTTTTGGCGCAGCAGCGATGAGCCTTTCCTCCGTGTCGGTGGTTTCCAACGCCCTGCGGCTCAAGCTGTTCCAGCCCTCCCATCGGACGGAAGCGGCCAAGGTAGCGTCAGCCAGCCTTCCCGCTGTGGAAGAAGCGCCCCAAACGGAGGAACCAAAGCCCATTCCCGAGGCGGTTGTGACCATTTCGGTGGAAGGCATGATGTGCGGCCACTGTACCAGCACCGTGGAAAAGGTGCTCACCGACCTGCCCGGCGTGGTCTCCGCTCATGCGGACTTCCAGGAGGGAACCGCCCTCGTGGAGTGTACCCGAGCGGCTCTTGCCGACGGCGGAAAAGCGATGACCGATGCCATCACCGCCAAGGATTACACCGTCACCGGCCTCCGCTGGGAGGAGCTGCCTCAGCCAGCCGCCGTGACCACGGTTTTCACGGTGGAAGGTATGATGTGTGAGCACTGCAAGGCCACCGTGGAGCGAGTGCTCCAAGCCATCCCCGGCGTTTTCTCCGCTGAGGTCGATCTGAACGCCAAAACCGCAACGGTTGCCGCCTTGGAGAGCGTCCCCAAGGAAGCAATGGTGGAAGCTATTACCAAAGCGGATTATACCGTTTCCCATGTTGATTAAGGGCAAATCGCCCGTTTTAGAAAGGATGTTATGACAATGACCAAAACTCTGGTAATCGAAGGCATGAGATGTATGCACTGCAAGGCAAACGTGGAGAAGGCTCTCTCCGCAGTGCCCGGCGTGAAGAGCGCCGTGGTCGATCTGGAGAAGAAGACCGCCACCGTCACCACCGGCCTGCTGGCAAAGGTGGCTGATGCCGATCTGGTGAAGGCTGTCACCGATCTGGGCTTCCAGTTCAAGAGCATTTCTTAAGGCAATCCGCACATCCCTATTATGCGGTGTTGCCTTAATGGAGAGGGGAAGCGGTTCCCCACAAACGCTCACCAGCGCTTGCCAATTCGCCCTTGAAAGGTTCAAGTTTTAAGCCCAAAACAGAAATCGTCCTGGCTGCCTCAAAACAGTTCAGGACGATTTTTTGTTCTACGGATAGACCTTATATCCGTATTTGCATGGGACTATGAGCAAACCGACTATAAAATAGAACCAAAAACCAATCATTTTTGCCCTTTACATTTGAAGGACTTTGGGTTATAATGGTCTTACTTTACAAAGATTCACTTGTTGGAGGTTGATCCCATGTCTGAAATGGATTATACCCGTCGGTTCGATATTTCCCGTACCGAGGAGTGGGAGACCCGCCAGATTCTCTCTCTGGTGTATGCGTCCCTACAGGAAAAAGGCTACAATCCCATCAACCAGATCGTTGGCTATATCCTGTCTGAGGACCCGACCTACATTACCAATTATAAGAATGCAAGGTCTCTGATCCGCAAGCTGGATCGCGATGAACTGCTTCAGGAGCTTGTGCGTTATTATCTGGGAGTGTAAGGCTCTGCTATTTTGCGCAAAAAAGGCCCGTCTGTATCGGAGGGGCCTTTCTTTGTTGCCGAAATTTCGGTGCCGGAGCGCTTGGGTAAAAAAGCCGCTTTTTTGAGGCAGAAGCGTCTATGTAAGGTTTTTTAGAAAGAATTTACAAAATATCCATCATTTGACAGAAAAAACCGTTCATTTTAAGTTGACACAAATACTACAACATGTTACAATTTGTTACAGTTTACGAGGAGGTACTCTCATGGCAGATTCCAAAACTCTGAACCTTACCTATAAGGGTCGTCCGCTCCGCAGAAAAGATAACCTGATCTATTACGGAAGCATGAGCGATAAATATATCATTATGCTCCAGGTTCTGGAGACCCGCAAGATTTCAGATCTTCAGTTGGCTACCCGTGTCTCTGTTCAGCTCCAGCTGACCGACCCCAACTTGAAGTCCCGTGATCGTGTGGTTCGCAAGAGCGAAAAGAACAGCCTCTACTCCGCAATGGATTTGGGCTCTGTTTGGCTGACCCGTGCCCTTTCCAACCGCTGAGTTTCAGAGGAAAAGAGTAACAACCCAAAAACCGGAATTCCCCGGCTGACTCCTCCGATTAGAGAAACATGGAGGTTTCCGATGTATCATCTCAAAAAAAGATTGGTTGCGGTGGCTTTGGTTCTGGCTACCGCATTGACAATGGTCACTCCCGCTTTTGCTACTGATGGCCTGACCTGCAAGGTGGTGGGTGATGACGTTCGCATCCGTACCAAGGCAGATATTGATTCTGAGGCTTATCAGATGGCCTCTAAAGGCGATCGGTATAAGGTGCTCAAGGAAGCCGATGAGGACGGCTGGGTCAAGATTGAGTTCACCTATGCCGCCACCGGTGAGACCAAAAAAGGCTATATTGCCGCCGACTATGTGAAGATTTCTGGTTCCAAAAAGGAAGAAAAGCCCAAGAAGGAAGAAGAAACCAACACCTCAAAGGATACTCCCGCAGAGGAACCCAAGACCGAAGAACCTAAGACAGAAGAGCCCAAGACCGAAGAGGTCAAGCCTGAAAAAGCCGATTCCTCCGAGGAACCCAAGACCGAAGAGCCCAAAGCGGAAGAATCCACTCCTTCTGAGGAAACCGAGCCTGAGCAGACCCAGCCTGAAGAACCCAAGCAGGAGGAAACCAAGCCTGACGACGGTCAGAAGCAGGACGAGCAGAAGGAGGAAGCTCCCGAGGCCGACGCTTCTCAGGGTGATGCTTCTGCTGAGGAGGCCAAGCCCGAAGAAGAGAAAAAGGAAGAAGAGCCGACCGCTCCCACCATCTCTGAAAACGTCTCCTATACCGCTACCGTGTCTGACAGCGGTGTCCGCATCCGTAAGGAGCCTAACACGGATTCCGAAATTCTCACTACGCTGGGTGAAGGTGAAATCGTCATCGTCTATCCCGGCGAGGATGAAGAAGGCTGGATGAAGGTCAAGTACTACGACGAGGACGGCAAGAAGTTCAAGGGCTATATGTCCGGTGAGTATCTGGACATCAACAGCATCGGCAGCGGCAATTGCTCCGTTTCCGCCGCCATCGTTCGTGACGAGGCTGCAAAGACTTCTACCATCAGCGGTGTCATTCCCGACGGTGCAAAAGTGGATGTTTACGCCAGCGACGACGGCTGGTATAAGGTCGAATACATGGATGTCAGCGGCTGGGTCGATTCTGACTGCATCACCACCGAGAGTGACAGCTCTGTGCTCGGCTATGCCAAGATTCACGCAGAGGGGCTGAATCTCCGTGCGAAGACAAACCGCAAGTCCAAGTCCCTCACCCACCTGGAAAACGGTGCAGTTTTGGCCGTCACCGGCTCCGCCAAGAATGGTAAGTGGCTCGCTTGTACTTATAACGGAATGAACGGTTATATCCGTTCCAGCTATGCCGATGTCACCGATACCTGTCCCGAAGGCGGTTATGTTCAGGTGACAGGCACCTCTCTGACACTGCGTTCCGGCCCGGGTGCCGATTTCACCCGTTTGACCACCATTCCCCAGGGCAAGCTGTTGAAGCTGCAAGGCGCAGTGGGATCCTGGTATCTGGTTTCCTACAAGAAGTTCACCGGCTATATCAGCAGCGCCTTTGCTTCTCCCACCAGCAAGGACGGCTTCCAGCCCTATCCTGACTACGCCGAGGTCACTGCCAGCGCCTTGACCCTCCGTGAAAAGCCCGATACCGATTCTGAAGCGCTGGATTCTATCCCGAATGGTTACATTCTCTCCGTCTCCGGCCTGAAGTATGGCTGGTATAAGGTTCGTTATGCCGGTCAGACCGGTTATGTGGATGCCGGTTATGTGGAGGCCAGTACCGAAGAAAAGGCCGCCGCTCAGGCCGCTGCTGAGGAAGCTGCCCGTGCCGCCGAGGAAGCCGAGCGTGCCGCTGCCGCAGAACGTGCCGCCGCCGAGCGTGCCCAGAGCTCTTATTCCAGCTCTAGCTCCAGCAGTTCCAGCTACAGCTCTTCTTCTAGTTCTAGTAGTTCTAGCTCTAGCAGTTCTTCCAGCTCCAGCAGCTCCAGTTCTTCCAGTGGCAGAGGCTCCGGCAGCTCCATCCTTTCCTATGCGTCTCAGTTCGCTGGTAATCCCTATGCTTGGGGCGGTTCCAGCCTGACCAATGGTACCGACTGCTCTGGTTTCGTCAAGAGCGTTCTGGGTCACTTTGGTTACAACGTGCCTCATAGCTCTTCTGCTATTCGTGGCTGTGGCCGTGGTGTCAGTGTGTCTGATATGCGTCCCGGCGATGTCGTCTGCTACAGCGGTCACGTCGGCATCTATGCGGGCAACGGCCAGCTGCTGTCCGCTCTGGGCAAGAAGTATGGCATTACTTATAACAGCGTCCATTATAAGCAAATCCTCAGCGTCAGAAGATTTGGTTAATAGTTAATCATCCGTTCTGACAACAAAAAGAAAGCAAGAGCAGAGTTTGACCTTCGGGTTTGACTCTGCTTTTGCTTTTGCAATGGTTATTCCTTTTGCAGCAGGGCAATAAAATCCTTGCTGTATTTTTCGGCTTTCAGGAAGGGAACACCGGGGATTTTTCGAAATTCTTTCTTGTTGATGGGGCGGCGGCGGCAAATTTCCCGCAAAACGGTGTCGCTGAACAGCATAGCAGGGGGGATGCCCTCCCGGTGAGCCAGTTTTTTGCGCAGCTCCACCAGCTTTTGATAGAGCACCGGATTCACGCCGGGCTTGGAAGCCGGACGAATGGGACGAATCTCTTTCGGGCGGCGAAGGGTCAGCTTTTGCCGTCCCCAGAGGAGAGATTTTGCCCGCTCCGTGGGGGAGAGAATCAAAAAGGCTTTCCCCGAAGTGGTGAGCATTCCTCGTTCCTCCAGGCGGAGGGTCAGTTGTTCCAGCTGGGCTTTGTTTGCAGCCTTCATCAGGCCGAAGGTGGTCAGGGTGTCCAACTTGAGCTGTTGAATGGGGGGTGTGCATTCGCCCCGCAGAATCTGAAACACCAGATTCTTTTCAGCCTGATATCCGGCTCGCTCCACCCGAATGACACAGGAAAGGAGCTTCTGTGCCTCTTCTGTTACGTCAATGTCCTCATAACCCGAGAGACAGGAGGAGCATTTTCCGCAGGAGTGCTCCAACGGTTCGCCAAAGTAATTCAGAAGAAATTGACGCAGGCAGCCGGTGCCGGTGCAGTAGTGCTCCATCATCCTCAGCCGTTGGATTCGGTTCCGCTTCAAGCTTTCCGCCATTTCCTTGCTCGCCTTGTCCTCGGACTCCGGCGGGTCAGCGTGGTCAATGAGGTATTGTGCCAAACGGGTGTCCTGCTCCCGGAAGAGCAAAATGCAGTCGGAGGCGGTTCCGTCCCGTCCAGCTCGTCCGGCTTCCTGATAGTAGCTCTCCAAGCTGGCGGGCATATGGTAATGGATGACAAAGCTCACGTTGGATTTGTCAATTCCCATACCAAAAGCATTGGTGGCCACCATAATTTCCTTGCGGTCAAAGAGAAAATCATCCTGATTGCTCTGTCGTTCCTCAGCGGAAAGGCCGCCGTGATAGCGAGTGGCAGAAAAATTGCGTTCCTGGAGGAAGGTGCAGACGGTTTCCACGCTTTTTCGGGTCAGACAATAGATGATACCGCAGCTGCCTTGCCGCTGGCGCAGCAGCCGGAGGAGGGCGGCCTCCTTATCCAAGGGACGCAGCACTTCAAAATAGAGATTTTCCCGGTCAAAGCTGGTGACAATGCGGTGCGGGGTTCGCAGGCGCAGCATGGTCAAGATGTCTCGGCGGACTCGTTCGGTTGCCGTAGCGGTGAAAGCGGACAGAACGGGACGATGAGGAAGCTGCTCTACAAAATCGGCGATTTTCAGATAACTGGGGCGGAAATCCTGACCCCATTGGGAAATGCAGTGTGCTTCATCCACCGTCACCATCGAAATGGAAATGCTGACGCAAAATTGCAGGAAAGAGGGTGTTTGCAGGCGTTCCGGCGCTACATAGAGGAGCTTGTATTCCCCTCCGGCGGCACGCCGAAGAATCTCATAGTATTCTGTTCCAGAAAGAGAGCTGTTGATATAAGCAGCGGAGATGCCATTTTGCACCAGAGCCGTCACCTGATCCTTCATCAGGGAAATCAGCGGAGAGATCACCAGCGTGACCCCTTCCATCAGCAAGGCGGGAATCTGGTAGCAGACGCTTTTTCCTGCACCGGTGGGCATCACAGCCAGCAGGTCATGGCCGTTCATCAGGTGGTCAATGGCCTCCTCCTGGCTGGGACGAAAGGAGGCGTGACCAAAGTATTCTCTGAGCAGTAGGAGGGAACTGGGAGTCATGGGAAAACGCTCCTTGTCTTTCTGTTAGAAATTTTCCAGAACTTAACTATAGCGCAGCTTTTCCAAAAAGTAAAGGGGACAGCGGGAGACAAATTTGGGAAAATGACCAATCAGGCATTGTCAATAATAAAAGAGTTTGTTATAATAGGGAAAATACACCCTTTGTACCCTCTGTGGTGGGAGGAACCCCAGAGGCAGATTTTTTGAGGAAAATGACAATGAAATTTAAGAATTGGAACTTGAAGCCGCCAAATGGCAGGGCGGAGACAATGATACAAGGCGGAATTCCGGCGCTGACGGCCTTGGTGCTGGAGAGCCGGGGCTGTACCACGGCGGAGGAGGCCAAACGGGAGCTTTCCTGCGGAATGGAGCTGCTGTGCGACCCCATGGAGCTGGCGGGCATGGAACAGGCGGTTCGGCGCATCACCGAGGCCATTCGAGGCGGGGAACATATCTGTGTCTATGGTGACTATGACGTGGACGGGATTACCTCCACTTGTTTGCTGACCTCTCATCTTCGGACGCTGGGTGGAAACGTTCTGCCGTATGTGCCAAACCGCCTCAGTGAAGGCTATTCCCTCAACCGAGAAACCTTAGAGGAGCTAAAACAGCGGGAAATCTCCCTCATTATCACGGTGGATTGTGGAATTACCAACATTGAGGAGACCCTCTACGCCAAAAGCATGGGCATTGACATTGTGATTACCGATCACCACGAGTGCAAACCGGAGCTACCCAGCGCCGTGGCTGTGGTCAACCCCCATCAACCGGACTGTTCTTATCCCTTCAAGCAGCTTGCCGGTGTGGGCGTTGCCCTCAAGCTGGTGCTGGCGCTGACCCCAGTGGAGCTGCGGGAGGCTGTGTTCCTTTCTTATGCTGACCTTGCCGCCATTGGCACCGTGGCCGACGTGATGGAGCTGAACGGGGAAAACCGGGCTATTGTCTCCATCGGCCTGGAACGCCTCATGCAAACCCGCCGCCCCGGTCTGCGGATGCTGCTCCAAGAGGCGGGATTGGAGGGCAAAACCCTCACCTCCACTTCTATCAGTTATTCCCTTGCGCCGAGATTGAACGCCGCCGGACGGATGGGATGCCCGGAGCTGGCGGTTCGTCTGCTGCTGACCCGCTCTGAGGAACAGGCGCTTCTTTACGCCAAACAGCTTTGCGATTTAAACCGAGAGCGTCAGGCGGTGGAGCAGGACACCTTTCAACAGTGTGCCTCTTTGTTGGAACAGCACCCCTCTATGCGGGAACATTGCATCATTTTGGCCGGTGAAAATTGGCATCAGGGCGTGATTGGCATTGTGGCCTCCCGTCTGGTGGAGCGGTATCAGCTGCCCACCTTTATGATTTGCCTGGAAAACGGACGGGGAAAGGGTTCCTGCCGTTCCAGCCTGGAAGGATTCAGTCTGTTTGAGGCGTTGGAACAATGCTCTGATCTGCTGGATACCTTCGGCGGACATGAACAGGCCGCCGGATTTACCATTCCCGTGCAGAATATCCCAGAGTTTCGCAGCCGTATCACCGCCATTACCTCCCATATCTCACAAAGCGAGCGAGGCCAGAACGATTTAAGCATTGACGCTGAACTGCGGGATTTTACCCTGCTTACCCTTCCGCAGGTGGAGGCCTTGCAGCGGATGGAGCCTTATGGAGCGGGAAATCCCCGTCCCACCTTCCTCCTGGAGGGGGTTCGGGTGGTCAGCTGCATGAGCGTCGGCTGTGGAAAACATACCCGTCTGCAAATCGAAAAAAACGGCATTGTGATGGATGCCATTTTCTTCTCCGCTTCCATGCAGGAGTGCGGACTTCAAGCAGGACAACGCCTGGATGCGGCGTTTTATCCCCAGATTAACGAATACCGTGGCCTCCGCACGGTTCAGCTATTGATGACCGACCTGCGCCGGACGCTCAGTCCCATGCAAAAGGATTTACTGCTGTATCAGCGTTATGTGCAGGGGCAGCCGCTCGACAGGCAGGAATTGCTCCGTTTGATGCCGGAGCGACAGCACTTTGTGGCCGTGTGGCGCTACCTGGCCAGACCCGGAGGCCCCGCCACCCTGTTGGAAACGCCCATTACCCTGACCCAGCATATCTCTGCCAACGTCGGATACCGGATGCCCTGCGCCACCACCATGATTTGTTTGGAGGTTTTCCGGGAACGGGGATTGATTGGGCTGAATATTTCCTCCCGTCAAGTGGAAATTGACGTGCGGCGTGGTCACGCCAAGGTGGATTTGGAGGAATCCAACGTCATGCGCCGCTTGAGAAAGATGCTGGAGCATGTTTGATTTGCCGTAGCATGGAGCAATTCAAAAACAAACTTTCGGAAGTGATAACCTCACTTTTTAGAGCCTATCGGTCAAGAATGGTGCGCCGCTGATTTGCGGATAGGCTCTGATTGCTAACTCATTTGGAGGTGTCGTATTATGGACCCTATACTGGAACGCTATCAAGCACTGGAAGAAAAAGTGCTGGCTTACAATCCCAATCTTGACACAAAATTGCTTTATTCTGCTTTCCAGTATGCCGATCAGCAGCACTCCAAGCAGATGCGGCGGGATGGCACGCCTTATATCACCCACCCGCTGGCCGTTGCGGATATCATCGCTGACTTGAAGCTGGACACGGAATCTCTTCTGGCGGCGCTTCTGCATGACTGCATTGAGGACACCAGCAGCACCCATGAGGATATTGCCCGCCTGTTCGGGGAGCCGGTCGCCGACCTGGTGGAGGGTGTTACCAAGCTCTCACAGATTAAATATAACTCTGTCATTGAAAAGCAGAGCGAAAATCTCCGCAAGATGCTCATGGCCATGAGCAAGGATATTCGGGTGGTCTTGGTCAAGCTCTGCGACCGTCTGCACAATATGCGCACCATGCAGTACCAGACACCCAAGAAGCAGAGAGAAAAATCCCTGGAAACCATGGAGATTTACGCTCCCATCGCCCACCGCTTGGGTATGTCTCAGCTGAAATACGAGCTGGAAGACCATTCCATTCATTACTTGGATCCCATGGGCTGCAAGGAAATTGAGGATACCCTTTCCAGTCGGTTCAGCCGTCATCAGGAATTTTTGGCCAATACCCAAGAGCGCATTCAGGAGCGCATGAAACAAGAGGGCATCCGCTGCACCATCACCAGCCGTTCCAAGCACGTCTATTCCATTTACCGTAAAATGTTCACCCAGCACAAGACGCTGGACGAAATTTTTGACCTCTATGCTCTGCGTATCATTGTGGACAATGTGCCAGAATGTTATAATGCCTTGGGTCAGGTGCATGATATGTTCAATCTGGTGCCGGGGCGTTTTAAGGACTATATCTCCACCCCGAAGCCCAATATGTACCAGTCCCTTCACACTACGGTGATTGGTCGGGAGGGCATTCCCTTTGAGGTGCAGATTCGCACCTGGGAGATGCACGAAACGGCGGAATACGGCATTGCCGCTCATTGGAAGTACAAGCAGGGCGGTCAAGGCGCTGGCAGCGAGCAGACCTATGAGTGGGTGCGCCGCCTTCTGGAAAGCCAGCAGGACACCGAGGCGGAGGAGTTCGTCAAGAGCTTGAAGGTGGATCTCTTCTCTGATGAGGTGTTTGTCTTCACGCCCAACGGTGAAATCAAAGGCTTGCCCGCCGGTTCCACCCCCATTGACTTTGCGTATTCCATTCATTCCGCCGTGGGCAACCATATGATTGGTGCCAAAATCAATAACCGCATCGTTCCCTTCCACACCCAGCTGCAAAACGGCGATATTGTGGAAATTCAGACCTCCAAGGCCGCAAAAGGCCCCAGCCGTGATTGGCTCAAGCTGGCCAAGAGCAACGAGGCACGCAATAAAATTCGTCAGTGGTTCAAGAAGGAGCGCCGCACCGAAAACATTCTCAATGGCCGCAGCGCATTTGAGGCCGAGCTCAAGCGCAACGGCTTGACCATGGAGGAGATTTCCACTGAAGAAAATCTGCCTCGCATCCTGAAAAAAGTGCAGTATAACTCCCTGGATGACCTCTATGCCGCCATTGGCTACGGTGGTATGACTTCCATGAAGGCGGTGAACCGGGTCAAGGGCGAGATGAACGCCATCATCAAGGAACAAAAGGAAGCCGCTGCCGTCAGTGATTTGCTCGTAGAGGAGCAGAGGGATGAGGTGCAGGATCTCCACGTCAAAACCAACCTCCCCGCCGACGAGCCGAAAGAGAAAAAACGAACCGTCTCTAAGAGCGGCGTAATCGTGGAGGGTGTGGAAAACTGCCTGGTCAAGTTTGCCAAGTGCTGTGCCCCCGTCCCCGGCGATCCCATCATTGGCTTTGTCACCAAGGGCTTTGGCGTGTCGGTGCATCGGACGGACTGCGCCAACGCTTCGCCCAAGGCTCGAAAGACTACGGCTCCTGGACGCTGGATCGGCGTGCAGTGGGCTCAGCAGCGAGAGCAGAAGGAATTCCGCACCACTTTGGAGGTTTACGCAAAGGATCGTCCCAACCTCTTCTTGGATGTAGCCGCCGCATTGTCTGCCGCTCGTGTCCGCACAGACGGTATCAATGCCCGTGGTCTGCCGGACGGCTACGCCACCGTGTCTGTGATACTCTGTGTCAAAGACCGGTATGATTTGGAAACGGTCGTTCGCAAAATCAGCAGTGTCGGCGGCGTGATGAGCGTCACCAGAGGAAAAGGCTGATGGCTCCCCCTCCGTCAAGCGGTCGGAGGGGCGATGAAACATAAAAAGGAGTTACAAGAACAATGAGAGCAGTTGTGACCCGGGTGCGCCATGCGTCCGTTACCATAGACGGCAAGGTCAACGGTCAGATTGGCCAGGGATACCTGGTGCTTTTGGGCGTTGGCCCCGATGATGACGAAGCCATCGCCAGTCAGTTGGCCAAGAAAATTTGTCACCTGCGTGTTTTTGAGGATGAGCAGGGAAAAATGAATCTGGATCTTGCCGCTGTGGGCGGTGAGCTGCTGGTGGTGAGCCAGTTTACCCTGTACGCCGACCTGAAATCCCGTCGCCCGGGATTCTCCCACGCCGCAAAGCCGGATAAAGCCATTCCCCTTTATGAGTATTTCATGGAATGCTGCCGCAACTACGGCTTTCATGTGGAACACGGCGAGTTCGGCGCAGATATGCAGGTGGACAGCTTGAATGATGGTCCCGTCACGTTACTTTACGATATTTAAAGAGGGTTTTGTTTATGTTTATTCGAGGTTATACCGTTGGCCCCTACAGCACCAATTGTTTTATTTTGGGCGATGAGGAAACCAAAAAGGCCGCCATCATTGATCCCGGTGAGCGGGGTGCTGCCATTGCCGACAAAATCGAGGAGCACGGCTATGAGCCAATCATGATTTTGGCCACCCACGGCCATTTTGACCACATCGCCGGTGTGCAGCAGTTGCTGAACGCATGGTATCAGAAGCACCCGGAGGCAGAGATTCCCGTCTACATTCACGAAGCGGATTATCCCTGTGCCCCCGCCGGTCTGGTCAATGGCATCAGCCTCCAGGGAGTTCCCAACCTCCATTACTATGCAGACGGTGACACCCTCCAACTGGGCAATCTGACCATTGAGGTCATCGGAACCCCCGGCCACACTGCGGGCGGTGTCACGCTCAAGGTGGAGGATGTGCTCTTTGTGGGTGATACCCTGTTTTGCGGCTCCTGTGGCCGTACCGACTTTGACAGCAGCAGCATCCACCAGATGTATGCCTCTCTCAAAAAGCTGGCCGAGCTGCCCGGTGATTACCAGGTCTTCCCCGGTCACGACCGCCCCACCACCATGGAGGCCGAGCGGGAGCAGAATCCTTATGTAGCCTACGCTGTCACCCGAGACAGAAGAAAATTCAGACGATAATGGGGACACTGCGACCCTAGCAGGCTAACTTGTCTCCTTCTGGTCAAAACTCTTTTCCAATTCCCCATCCACATTTCCCAAAAATCACTATGAAATTATATTTAAACCACAACTATCAATATGCCATCGAGCAAATCACCATGGTTTTGTTTCCTGGTGAGAAGCCGGAATACCCGCAATCCCTCCCCGAGCCGGGGGAGAGTGCCTGCCGCTCCACGCTGACCTTTGAGAACGGAACTGCTCACGCCGAAACAGAGCTGACCGTGGGCGGAAAGTCCGGCAAGGCGGAAAGAGCCTGCCCCACGCCGAATCAGGCTGACCAGCTGGAATATGACCGCCGTTTGCAGCGTATTCTCAAGCAGTCCTACTATCAGGCGGCGCTTTCCATTTTGGACGAAGCACCACCCTGGGGCGCTCTCACCGGCATCCGCCCGGCAAAGCTGGCATCCAAGGCGCTGGAGGAGGGGCTTTCAGAGGAAGAAACCGCCCACCGCTTCAAAACGGAGTATTTTGTTTCCGATAGCCGCACCAAATTGGCCATCGAAGCGGCAAAATCCGGCCTCGCCGCCAAAAACAGCCTGAAAAACGACGAAATCAGCCTCTACCTGGGGATTCCCTTCTGTCCGACCCGGTGCGCCTATTGCTCCTTTGTCTCGGCGGACGTGAAGCGGACGCTGAAAATGGTCAGTCCGTTTTTGACAGCCCTCCACAAAGAGATTGATGCTGTGGCGGCGCTCCTGAACGAAGCGGGGGTCAAGGTTCGTACCATCTACATGGGCGGCGGAACACCGACCACCCTTTCCGCCTCGGAGCTGGATGGACTGATTGGCCACCTGCGTTCCGCAATTGACCTTTCTCGGCTCACGGAATTCACCGTGGAGGCTGGCCGCCCCGACACCATCACCGTTGACAAAATGGCTGTGCTGAAGGAACAAGGTGTAGATCGTGTTTCGGTCAATCCCCAAAGCATGGAGGATGAGGTGCTCAAGGCCATGGGTCGTGCCCACACCGCCGCCGATATTCTGGACGCTTATCAAATCGTCCGGGATGCCGGTATTCCGGCGGTCAACATGGATTTGATTGCCGGACTGCCCAAGGATACCGTTTCTGGCTTCCGCTATACGCTGGATACCGTCCTTGATCTTGACCCGGAAAACATCACCGTCCACACCCTGGCTCTGAAAAAAGGCTCTCGCCTCATCATGGAGCGTCAGGGATTGCCCACCGGCGAGGAAACCGCCGCCATGCTGGATTACGCTTGGCCCAGACTGTGGCAGGCGGGACAGATTCCCTATTACCTCTACCGCCAAAAGTACATGACCGGCGCTCTGGAAAACATCGGCTGGTGCAAACCCGGCTGGGAAGGACTCTATAACATCTGTATTATGGAGGAGCTGCACACCATCCTTGCTTTGGGCGCTGGCGGCTCTACCAAGCTCACCGACCCATCCAGTGGACGTGTTGTTCGCATTACCAACCCCAAGTACCCCAAGGAGTATATCGACCGCATCGACACCATCTGTGAGGAAAAGCGCCCTCTGGTGGAGTTCCAAAAGGCGCTTCGTTTTTGATTTCGCTACGCTACCGAAGAAGGAGGAAGGATTATGGCATTTCAGCTGGAAGAAATCAACCTGATGGCAAAGAACCCATCTGAGTTTCTGGAAATGAGCGACCGCAATTTTAACCGAAAGGTGGAAGACGCTGCCGACCGCATCATCGCAAACCGCAAAAACAGTCCGATTGTGCTTTTGGCTGGCCCGTCCGGTTCGGGAAAGACCACCTCTTCCTTGAAAATTCGGGAAGCGCTGTTGAAGAAGGGCATCAAGACCCATACTGTTTCCATGGATGATTACTTTGCCAACCGGGATCCGGAAAAGACACCCAGAACCAAAACCGGCGAATATGATTTAGAATCTCCGCTTTGTGTGGATATGGAGCTGCTCCACGAGCATTTTCAAGCCCTCTCTCGGGGAGAAGAGGTTCTGATTCCCAAGTTTAACTTTGTCCGTCAGATGCGGGATACCAGCCGCTGCACGCCGCTGCGTGTGGGGCCGGATGAGGTGGCCGTCTATGAGGGAATCCACGCCCTGAACGATGAGCTGGGAGGCCGCCACCCAGAGGCTTTTAAGATTTATCTCTCCGCCCGTTCCAATGTTCTGGATCATGGAGAAATGGTCTTTAAGGGAACCTGGATGCGCCTGACTCGGCGCAGCGTTCGGGATATGAATTTCCGTGGTACAGAAGTCCTCCACACCCTGGCCATGTGGGACAACATCCGCCGGGGAGAAAAGCTCTATATTTCCCCCTTCAAGAAGCGTGCCAACCTGATTTTTGATTCCGCTCTGCCCTATGAGGTCAACGTCATGACCCACTACGCCAAGCCGATTTTCGAAGCGATTCCCAAGGAGAACATCCGCCGAAAGGATATGTTGTCGATGATTGAGGCGTTCCAGCGCTTCCAGCCCATTGACCCTGAATTGGTGCTCAAGACCAGTTTGCTCAGAGAATTCATCGGCGGCGGCGTGTACGATGCCCATTAACGGGAAGAGTGCCGCTGCGTGGGGCGGAATGACCAGGCGGGAAAAGAAGAAAAACGTGTGAAATCAAACAGTGTTTTGCTTTTCTATTGTAATGTAAGAATGAATATGATAAACTAACCTAGATTTGGATACAAAGGAGAATTCCGATTATTATGGCTGAAGAATGTACTCATGACTGCTCCTCATGTGGCGCAAGTTGTTCCTCCCGCACCGGTGAATCCGTCATCCCCAAGGAACCCGTGAACCAGTCTTCCACCGTCAAGCACGTTATCGCCGTTATGAGCGGTAAGGGCGGTGTCGGAAAGAGCATGGTTACGGCTTCTCTGGCAACCGCTATGGCCAAATTGGGCTATCAAGTGGGTGTCCTGGATGCTGATATCACAGGCCCCTCCATTCCCAAGAGCTTTGGTATTCATGAAAAGGCCATGGGCTCTGAGGAAGGCATCCTGCCCGCCGTCACCAAAACTGGCGTGAAGATTATGTCCCTGAACCTGCTGACCGAAAACGAAACAGACCCCGTTGTCTGGCGTGGCCCCGTGATTGCTGGCGTGGTGAAGCAGTTCTGGACGGACGTGTTCTGGGGTGACATTGATTATATGTTCGTGGATATGCCTCCCGGAACGGGTGATGTGCCCCTGACGGTCTTCCAGTCCCTGCCGGTGGACGGGATTCTGGTGGTTACGTCTCCCCAGGATCTGGTTTCCATGATTGTGGCCAAGGCGCTGAATATGGCAGAACTCATGCACGTTCCTGTGCTGGGTCTCATTGAAAACTACAGCTACTTCCAGTGCCCCGACTGCGGCAAGCGTCACAAGATCTTTGGTGACAGCCACATTGCTGAGGTGGCGCAGGAGTTCCGTGTGCCCGTTCTGGCGCAGTTGCCCATCGACCCCGCAATTGCTGGCGCTGTGGACGCTGGCTGCGTGGAGAACATCGAGCCGAATTATCTGGCAGATACCGCCAAGATTGTGGCTCTGGTCACGGATAGAAAGTAAAAAAGTCAATCAAGATAAAGCATCCCCCATGGACGACCGTGGGGGATCTTGCGATATGACCCGAAGGAGAGATACCAATGAAATTCACTTGGATTGGACATTCCTGCTTCAAGGTGGAATCCTGTGGTTCTTCCATCGTTTTGGATCCCTATCGAGCGGGAACGGTTCCCGGCCTCCGTCCTGTGGTGGAACAGGCGGATGCTGTGCTGTGCAGTCACGAACACCCCGACCACAACGGACGGGAGCAGGTTGCCCTCACGGGCAGAAGCTGCGGCCTGCGTGTCACCACCATCCAGAGCTATCACGACGAGGTAAAGGGAGCCAAACGAGGTGCAAACCAGATTGTCATTCTGGAGGACGGCCAGACAAAGGCGGCGCACTTTGGCGATATCGGCTGTGAGCTGGAACCGGAGCAGATGGAACAGCTCAAGGGGCTGGATGTGGCGCTCATTCCCGTGGGTGGCTTCTTTACCATCGACGGAAAGCAGGCGGCGGCGCTGGCCAAAGCCCTTGCTCCTAAGGTGGTCATTCCCATGCACTACCGGATGGACGGCGTGGGATTTGATTTAATCGGCACGGTGGAGGCGTTCACCAAGTGGATGGAGCCTGTGACCGTCACGGACGCTTCGGTATACGATACCCAGCAGAACCTCGCCGGAACCGTGGTACTCACCCCGGCGAATCACCAATAACGCATGGAAAAGATGATTTGTGTGGGGGATTCCAATACCTTTGGCTATGACCCCCGGAATTTTTGGGGCGGACGGTATGACCACAGCTGGCCAGAGCTGTTGGCGCACGAGCTGGGCTGTCAAACGGTCAATCTGGGTGAAAATGGCCGGACGATTCCCGATGCCCTCACATGGAAGAGCCTGGATCAGGACATCTGCTGGGAGCTGCCAGCAAGCCATCTTTTGGTCATGCTGGGAACCAATGATGTCTTGAACGCCGTGCGACCCGATGAACGAGTGATTGCCGCTCACATGGAAGAGTACCTGCACCATCTGCAAGCGGAATTTCCAACGGTGAAGTTGGTTTTGATGGCACCGCCCCCGATTGGTATCACGGAGCGGGGGCTGAATCAAACGGCAAAGCGGCTGGCCGGTTGCTATCAGGAGTTAGCTGACCGGATGGGCTTGTGGTTTGTGGATGCAGGTGCATTTGACCTGCGTCTTGCCTGCGATGGGGTACACCTCACCCAAGAGGCACATCAGGTTTTCGCCCATCGTATGGCGGAACAGCTCAAACAGGATTCATTTTGAATCCATTTGGATAAAATCATACCCTCTGATGTAGGAGCATCGCACCACGTCAGAGGGTATCCTTTTGCTGTCACACCGTTTCGTCATTCAGCAGGTGTAAAGCCTGTTGAACGGTATCCTCTCGAATGCCAAAATCCGGGTTGGTTCGCACCAGACGACACCGAATCTCCGGGTGATGCCCGAGCCGGTCGTTGTCGTCAATCACCACATAGCTTTCTATGTGGTCGTGGGCGGCCAGCCATGCCGCAATTTCATCACTACGGTCGATTCCATGCCCGGTGAGCCGTGGCGTTTCGTCGTAGACCAGCGTGCCGTTGTGCGCCATCACGCTTTTCAGCCATAAATAAGACATGGTGGGACGCTGGTCGGAATAGGGTCGCCAGGAGGAGGTAATCACCGGCTTGGCTCCCGTGGCATCTACCAGGGTTTTTAAGTTCGTCAACGCCGTTTTGTCAAAGATAACCGTCTGCGTGGCGGAAAACTGGGCTTTTTGGAACCCTTCTCGGGACACCAGAACGCCGTCCACATCCAAAAAAATGACTTTCACAGCAATTTCCCACCTTTCAAACCGTCTGCGTGAAAAAGAAAGCAGTTCCTTTCCCAGGCGAAGTGCTCCAAAGGCTGGAAAGCGGCTCTCCCAGCCATCAATGAGCATCGCTCCAGCTCTGTCCAATCTGTGCCTCAGCCACCAGCGGAACACGGAGGGCTAAGGCGTTTTCCATTTCTTCCTGCACCAGCTTGGCCACCTGCTCGGCCTCGGCCTCGGGACATTCCACAATCAGCTCATCGTGAACCTGAAGCACCAGGCGACCGGTGAGCTGTTCGGCCTTCAAGCGGTTCTGTACCCGAATCATGGCCAGCTTCATGATGTCCGCCGCCGTGCCCTGAATGGGCATATTCAGCGCCACACGCTCACCGAATTGCCGCAAGGGATAGTTGGAGGATTTCAGCTCTGGCAGCCAGCGGCGGCGCCCCTGAAGGGTGGAGACATATCCGTTTTCCTTGGCCTCTGCCACAATGTCCTTCTGATACTTCAAAACGCCCGAGAAGTTGGAAAAATACCGGTTCATATAGTCCTTGGCCTCCCCGACGGAGATGTGAAGATCCTCAGAGAGAGAATAGGCGGACATACCGTACACAATGCCGAAGTTAATGGCCTTTGCGGAGGAGCGCATCTGCTTGCTTACCAGCTCCAGCGGCACACCGTAAATAGAGGCGGCAGTGGCTGCGTGGATGTCGCCGCCCTGCTGGTAGTTGGCAATCATATTGGCATCATTGGCGATGTGAGCCAGCAGGCGCAGCTCAATTTGGGAATAGTCCGCATCCACCAGGACATTACCCGACCCGGCAATGAACATTTTTCGCATTTCTGCACCCAGTTGAGTGCGAACCGGGATGTTCTGCAAATTGGGCTCCGTGGAGGAAAGACGGCCTGTGGCCGTGACGGTGTTCTGGAAATTGGTATGAATGCGCCCATCCTCGGCAATTTCACGGGTCAAACCGTCCACATAAGTAGATTTCAGCTTGGTCAGCTGGCGGTATTCCAGCACGCCCTCCACCACAGGATGATATCCACGGAGCTTTTCCAGCACCTCGGCGCTGGTGGAGTAGCCCCGCTTGGTTTTCTTGCCGGAGGGCAGATTCAGCTTTTCAAAGAGCACCTCACCCAGCTGCTTGGTGGAGTTGATGTTAAATTCCACGCCTGCGCTCTGGAAGACCTCCCGCTGGGTCTTGTCGATGCCTTGGGAGAGGGTAGTGCCGAAGCGTTCCAATGCGTCCTTGTCCACCAGTACACCGGCTCGCTCCATCTCTGCCAGCACACTGCAAAGGGGCAGCTCTACGGTGTTGTAAAGCTCCATCATGCCCAGCTCTTCCAGTTTGGGCAGCATCTGCTCGTAAACAGCGCCGCAGGCGGTGGACCAGCTCAACAGCGCCGCTTCTGAAAGCGCTTTGTCTGCCTCGCTGGCAAGGGGGGAGAAGGCGTTTTCCTCCAAATACTTGGGGGAAGGAAGCTGTCCGCCGCAGTAGGTTTGAAACAGCTCGTTCAGCTCATAGCTTCCGGCGGTGGGATTGAGCAGATAAGCGCCCAAGGCGGTGTCAAACAGAAAACCGTCCGTGGAATATCCCTCGCCCAACAGAGCATTCATCAGCTCCTTGACTCGATGGGCGACTTTTTTTACCTGGTCGGAGAAAAGGGCTTCCAGCGCCTTTTGATACAGCGCATCCCCCAGCTTGTCCCGGTAGAGCACCACGCCGATGCACACTCCGTCCAGCACCAAATTGTCAATGGCGACGGCGGAGAAATCCGGCAGAACGTTCACCGTCACCCAGGGGGAGGCCTTCCAGCCGTTGAGCAGGGGTTCCAGCGCTTCGGCGCTTTCCGGTACACGAATCTCACAGTTGACCGCCTGCTGTTCTTCTGGGGCGGTGGGCTCCACACTTGCGGAAACGGGCGTGGTGGTGGTCATTTCTGGGGTCAGTCCGTATTTCTCAATCAGTTTATGGAACTCCAAGCGGCGGAACAACTCATAGAGACGGCCATTTTCCGGCTCTTTCCGCAGGTTATCGCCGGGAGCAAAGTCCAGCGGCGCATCACAGCGGATGGTAGCCAAATCATAGGAGAGCTTTGCCTCCTCCCGTCCTTCATCCAGACGTTTCCGTTGGGCGGGCTTGAGGGGGATTTCGTCAAAATGGGCGTAAATTTCCGCCACGGAACCATAATTCTGAATGAGAGACAGAGCGGATTTTTCGCCGATGCCCTTCACGCCGGGGTAATTGTCGGAGCTGTCGCCCATAAGGGCTTTCAGGTCAATGAGCTTCTTCGGCTCAAAGCCGTATTTTTCAAAGAATACATCCGGCGTGACGCTCTCCGTGGTGGTCTTGCCCATGCGGGTGGTGACGAGCTTGACGGTGGTGTGCTCTGTAACCAATTGCAGGGAATCCTTGTCTCCGGTGACAATGGCGCAGTCCCAGCCCTCCGCCTCACAGCGGCGGGAGATGGTACCAATCAGGTCGTCGGCCTCCCAGCCGTCCATCTCGTAGCAGGGAATCCGCATGGCGGAGAGAATCTCCTTCAGCACCGGCATTTGCTGGCGCAGCTCTTCCGGCATCCCGTGCCGATTGGCTTTGTAGTCAGCAAAGGCCAAATGACGGAAGGTGGGAGCCTTTCGGTCAAAGGTGACACAAAGGGCTTCCGGCTGTTCTTCTTCCAGCAGGCGGTTTAGAATGGTGAGAAAACCATAAACAGCGTTGGTGAACTGTCCGTCACGGGTGGACAGCAGCTTGATTCCGTAAAAGGCTCGGTTGGCAATGGAGTTGCCGTCCAGTACCATTAGTTTCATGTGATCGACCTCATTTGTTCAACGCAAAGAGCGTAAAAATAGTAGGGGTTCCAGTGTTACATCAGCGGCGCAAACACACGCAGCACCGCACGGTAGAGCTTTTTCAGTCCGTTGAGCTTGGTTGCCTCGTCCAGCTGCACCGCTTGGCATTTCAGCTGGGTGCGCTCAAAGTCCTTGCGGATGTCCTTCACCGCCGAGCTGTGATACATCCACACGCCGCACTCATAGTGCAGGTGAAGACTGCGGTAGTCCAGATTCACTGTGCCCACCACACCATACTCATCGTCTACCACAAAGGTTTTGGCGTGAATAAACCCTGGGGTATATTCGAAGATTTGAACGCCGGCCTCCAGCAGCGGCACATAATGTGCACGGGTCAGCTCAAACACATAGCGTTTGTCGGGGTGGTGAGGGGTGATGATGCGAACGTCCACGCCGGAGCGGGCGGCATCACAAAGGGCATCGTTCATGGTGTCATCAATCACCAAATAGGGAGTTGTGATATAGAGATACCGCTTGGCACGGTTGATGAGGTGCATATACACGCTGGAGCCGACCGAATCATCACCGGGATTGGAGGTGTAGGGCTGGATGATACCGTCTGACCCAAACGCCTCCTGGTGATAGTGGTCGGGGCGGTAAAGCTCATAATCCACCTCCTCCACACCGGTGGTATAGACCCAGCAGGAGAGGAAAATCGCCGTCAGATTCCAAACCGCTTCGCCGTGGAGCAAAATGCCGCTGTCCTTCCAGTGACCGAAGCGGTTCCACTGGTTGATATATTCGTCGGAAAGGTTCAAGCCCCCCGTAAAGCCGGTATGACCGTCAATCACGCAAAGCTTTCGGTGATCCCGGTTGTTCAGATGCAAAGAAATGACAGGCACAAAGGGATTGAAGACGGCGCAGCGAATGCCGAAATCTCGGAGTGTTTGGGCATAGCGAACGGGAAGGGTAAAGATACAGCCCACATCATCATAGATCACCCGGACATCCACGCCCTCTGCGGCCTTTTTTTTCAGAATATCCAGGATGGAATCCCACATCACCCCTTCCATGATGATGAAAGATTGGATGAAAATGAACTTTTTCGCCTTGTTCAGCTCCTCCAGCAGACGGGCGAAATACTCCTCACCGGAGGGAAAGTAAAGGCTTTTTGTATTTACATGGGGCGGACAACAACTGGTGTTCAGAATATAGCGGCTTTGCACAGCGGCCTCCCGGTTGGTGCGTTCCAGAACGGAGAGGGCGGGGAAGGCTTGCTCTCCCAGTTGGATCTTTTCCAACGCCTTGCTCCGCAGTTGTTCCAGCCCCTTCATTCGTTTCAAACTGCGCTGACTGGCCCAGTTGCCGCCAAAGAGCAGATAGAGCATACCGCCCAGAATGGGCATTGCCATAATCGGGATAATCCAGGCGATTTTGTAATCAGGATGGCCATTCTTGCTGATGATATGGAGAATGGCCAAGAGGCTCACCGTGGTACAGAGAGAGGAAAAGAGAATATAGTATTTTGCGCCCCACAGAATCATGCTCAACAAAATGGCGAACTGAGCCAGTATCAGCACCAGCGAGATGCTTAACCGGTGCGTCATCAGTCGAGCGATTCGCATAAAAATATTCTGTTTGGGTCGTTCCAGTTTTTCTTTTGCGTGGTTGAGGTGAAGAGAAAACTGTTCTTTGGTGGTTTCGGTGAAGTGATGAAGGGAGTCGTTTTTCATGGCAAAAAATGCAATTTAGCGAAGGGCGATGTGCGGTTGTCCCACCAGCTTTTCCACCGCCCGCACCAAGGAGGGGTGAACCTGGCAGGAGATGCCATAGCGTTTGCGGGTGGAAGCGTCGCAGATAACAAGCTGGTCATTGCCGGGGAACATGACAAGAAACTGACGGATTTTTTTCACCTCGTGACAGTTCATGTCGGGAACCTGTACAAACAAGCGGGTGCGTTGAGGCGGCTGAATGGGTCGCTGATAAATGCTGTCTCCCTCTGGGGGAGGAGCGTCAAAATCAGAAGGATATTGAGAATTGCTCAAGCCTCGCCGGGAGATGGGCCAATCCAGGCGGCGCTCCTCGGGAACAGGGCCGTTTTCCAGAGAATACACCCGATCTACCAGCAGTTGAGGGGCTTTTTCGTCCCGAACGGAGATACGACCCACCACCAAAACGGCCTTTCCCTCCTGGAGGAGAGGACCTGCCTCTTCCAGCGCTCGGGCGAAGCACAGCAGTTCCATGGAGCTGGTGTCGTCCTCCAACGTCACATAGGCGAAAATAGAGTTGTTTTTGGAGGTCTTGCGCCGAATGGCAGTGACGATGCCCGCCATGCGGATGCGCTGGTCATCGTGGTAGAGCTCCGAGCCGGTTTCCTGGGCAAAATCGCTCAACACAGCGCCAATGGGGGCGGCGTTGCTTTTTCTGGCGGTCTCCCGGTATTGATCCATCGGATGGCCGGAGAGATAAAGGCCGGTGGTTTCCCGCTCCATGGCCATTCGTTCTCCCAGACTGAACTCGGGGAGGTTGGGCAGAGGAACCTCTTGGATGGGGATATCCTCGCTCCCACTACTCATGCTGGCGAAGAGGTCAAACTGCCCCTCCAGATTGTTCTTTCTGGCGCTGGAGATGCCGTCCATGACCGCATTCATCACCTTTATGAGCTGGCTGCGTCTGGCGCTCATGCAGTCGAAGCAGCCGCATTTAATCATATTTTCCAGCGCACGGCGGTTCAAATCAAAATCAAAGCAGCGCTGACAAAAATCCTGAAAGCTGCCGAATCTGCCGTTTTCTCTTCGTTCCTGGACAATTTTTTCCACCAGATTCCGTCCCACGCCCTTGATGGCGGCCAGACCAAAGCGGATGTTTTCGCCGGAAACGGAAAAATCCGCCTCGGAATCGTTGATATCAGGCACCAGCAGAGCAATTCCCATATCCTTGCAGGCGGAGATATACTCTGCCACCTTTTCGCTGGAATCCAGCACACTGGTCAGCAGAGCGGCCATATATTCGCAAGGGAAATAGTGCTTGAAATAAGCGGTCTGATAGGCCACGATTGCGTAGCTCACCGCATGAGCCTTGTTGAAAGCGTAGTTGGCGAAGTCATAAATCTGGCCGTAAATGGCCTTTGCGGTGTCCTCTGGAATACCGTTTGCGATGCAGCCGACAATTCCCCGTTTCGGGTCGCCATAAAGGAACGCCTCTTCCTCCTGTTGAATCTGCTTGGCCTTCTTTTTGGAAATGGCACGGCGCACCATGTCCGCTCCGCCCAGAGAATAGCCCGCTAGCTGTTGGAAGATCATCATGACCTGTTCCTGATAGACGATGCAGCCGTAGGTCACGGACAAAATGGGTTCCAGAGAAGGATGCAAATAGCTGATTTTAGAGGGGTCGAGCTTGCTCTGGATGAACTTGGGGATGGACTCCATCGGGCCGGGACGATACAGAGCGATGATAGCGGTCAGGTCTTCGATGGTGGTGGGCTTCATCTGAACACAGACGCTGGTCATGCCGGCGGATTCCATCTGAAACACACCGGAAGTATGTCCATCCTGAATCATTTTAAACACGCCGGGGTCGTTTTCGGGCAGGTGGTTCAGGTCGAAATCCGGTACTTTTCGCCGGATGAGCTGTTGTGCATCGTCCAGAATGGTGAGGTTTCGCAGCCCCAGGAAGTCCATTTTCAGCAGACCCAGCTCTTCCAGGGTGGTCATGATGTACTGCGTGACAATGCTCTCGTCGTTGCGAGCCAGAGGGACGTATTCATAAACCGGACGACGGGTGATGACCACGCCTGCGGCGTGTTTGGAGGCGTGGCGGGGCATTCCCTCGATTTTTCGGCTGGTGTCAATCAGCTCTTTGATACGGGGGTCAGCGTCATATTTATCCCGCAGCTCCTTGGAAAGCTCCAACGCATCGTCCAGGGTGATATGAAGCGTGGTCGGAATGAGCTTGGAGATTTGGTCGGCGTCGCCATAGGGAATGCCCATCACACGGGCGACATCCCGGATGACACCACGGGCGGCCATGGTGCCAAAGGTGACAATCTGCGCCACATGGTCGCTCCCATAACGGCGGTTCACATAGTCGATTACCTCGCCTCTGCGGCGGTAACAAAAGTCCATGTCAATATCCGGCATGGTGACACGCTCCGGGTTCAGGAAGCGCTCAAAGTAGAGGTCGTACTTCATGGGATCCACATCGGTGATTTCCATGCAGTAGGCCACCATTGAACCGGCGGCGGAGCCACGTCCCGGGCCGACGGGAATGCCGCTATCCTTGGCAAAGTTGACAAAATCCGCTACAATCAGGAAATAATCCACAAATCCCAATTTGGAAATCATGTCCATCTCATAAACCAAGCGGGCGTGATAGCCTTCTGGGTTGGTGGGATATCGCTTTCGGAAGCCGGTTTCGCACTGCTCGGCAAACAGTGTCTCGGCGGTGTAACCGTCGGGGTACTTGAACTCCGGCAGGTGGTAGTGGCCGAACTCAAATTCCATTTCGCATTGCTCGGCGATGCGAGCGGTATTTGCAATGGCCTCTGGAAGCTCCGGGAAGAGCGAGCGCATTTCCTCTTCGCTCTTGATGTAAAACTGGTCGGTCTCAAAGCGCATTCGCCCGGGATCGTCCAGGGTTTTGCCCATCTGCACGCACATGAGAACGTCCTGCGCCTGAGCATCCTCTTGCGTCAGGTAATGTACGTCGTTGGTGGCCACCAGAGGGATACCGGTTTCCCGGTGAATGCGAATCAGGCTGTCATTGACTGGCTTTTGACTGGGGATGCCGTGGTCTTGAAGCTCCAAATAGTAGTTTCCCTCGCCCATCACCTCTTGCATCATCAGGGCATGGCTTTTGGCCTCCTCATAGCGGCCTTGGGTCAACATGCGGGGCAGCTCACCCGCCAGACAAGCGGAAAGGGCAATCAGACCGTGATGGTGCTCTCGCAAAAGATCCAGGTCGATTCTGGGGCGGTTGTAGAAGCCCTCTATGTTGGCCTGAGAAACCATATAGGAGAGGTTGCGGTAGCCCTCCTCGTTCCGGCACAGAAGAACCAGATGTCGAGCTTCGCCGTCCAGCTCTTTGCTCACCTTGTCGAACCGGGTGCGGGGAGCCACATATACCTCACAGCCGATGATGGGCTTGATGCCTTCGGACTGGCAGGCACGGTAAAAATCCACCACGCCGTACATATTGCCGTGGTCTGTGATGGCCACAGCGCTTTGCCCCAATTCCTTAACCCGCTGAACAAGACCGGTGATGCGGCAAGCACCGTCCAGCAGGGAAAATTCAGAGTGGACGTGAAGATGAACAAAGGACATAACAACACCTCAAAGTGGATTCGGAGTGGAAAAAAGAAGACGAAAACTGGTCAGAGAAAAAAGCTCTAACAAACCAGCTTCATTATACAACATCTGTTCAACCGGCGCAAGAGAGGGAATGGTTCGGCATATGGAGAGAGGCGGCAAAAAAGAGGCGCAGCCCCGAAGAGCTACGCCTCAAAAAGTCATACGGTTTTGTTCAGAAGAACCTTCTGATTACAGCTGGGGACCAGCGGGAACCAGAGCCTTACCAGCCTCATTGGTGGTGTACTTAGCAAAGTTCTTGATGAAGCGGCCAGCCAGATCGACAGCCTTCTTATCCCAATCAGCGGCATCAGCATAGGTGTCACGAGGATCGAGGATGGCGGGATCAACGCCGGGCAGCTCGGTGGGAACCTCGAAGTTGAAGTAGGGGATGGTCTTGGTGGGAGCAGTCAGGATAGCGCCGCCCAGGATAGCGTCAATGATGCCGCGGGTATCCTTAATGGAGATACGCTTGCCGGTGCCGTTCCAGCCGGTGTTGACCAGGTAAGCCTTAGCGCCGGAGAGCTCCATTCTCTTGACCAGCTCCTCAGCGTACTTGGTGGGATGCAGCTCCAGGAAGGCCTGGCCGAAGCAAGCGGAGAAGGTGGGGGTGGGCTCGGTGATGCCACGCTCGGTGCCAGCCAGCTTTGCGGTGAAGCCGGACAGGAAGTAATACTGAGTCTGGTCAGCGGTCAGGATGGAGACAGGAGGCAGAACGCCGAAAGCGTCAGCGGACAGGAAGATGACGTTCTTAGCAGCGGGGCCAGCGGAGACAGGGCTGACGTTCTTGACGATCTTCTCGATGTGGTCGATGGGGTAGGAGACACGGGTGTTCTCGGTCACGGACTTGTCGCAGAAATCCAGCTTGCCGTTCTCATCAACGGTGACGTTCTCCAGCAGAGCGTTGCGCTTGATGGCGTTGTAGATGTCGGGCTCAGAATCCTTGTCCAGGTTGATGACCTTAGCATAGCAGCCGCCCTCGAAGTTGAAGACGCCGTTGTCGTCCCAGCCGTGCTCGTCGTCGCCGATCAGCAGACGCTTGGGGTCGGTGGACAGGGTGGTCTTGCCGGTGCCGGACAGACCGAAGAAGATAGCGGTGTTCTCGCCGTTCATGTCGGTGTTGGCGGAGCAGTGCATAGCAGCAATGCCCTTCAGGGGCAGGTAGTAGTTCATCATGGAGAACATGCCCTTCTTCATCTCGCCGCCGTACCAGGTGTTGATGATGACCTGCTCACGGGAGGTGATGTTGAAGGCGACGCAGGTCTCGGAGTTCAGACCCAGCTCCTTGTAGTTCTCAACCTTAGCCTTGGAAGCGTTGTAGACGATGAAGTCAGGCTCGAAGTTGGCCAGCTCCTCCTCGGTGGGGATGATGAACATGTTCTTGATGAAGTGTGCCTGCCATGCCACTTCCACGATGAAACGGATAGCCATGCGGGTATCCTTGTTAGCGCCGCAGAAAGCGTCAACAACGAACAGACGTTTGTTGGACAGCTCCTTCACAGCGATGTCCTTCACAGCAGCCCAAGTAGCCTCAGAAGCGGGGTGGTTGTCGTTTTTATAGCCATCGGTGGTCCACCAAACGGTGTCCTTGGAGTTCTCGTCCATGACAATGAACTTGTCCTTGGGGGAACGGCCGGTGTAGATACCGGTCATGACATTAACGGCACCCAGCTCGGTCTCCTGACCGACCTCGAAGCCCTCCAGACCTGCCTTGGTCTCTTCCTCGAAGCAGAGCTCATAGGAAGGGTTGTGGACAACTTCGGTGGTGCCGACGATGCCATACTTGTTCAGATCGATTGCCATAGTATGATTACCTCTTTCCAAAATATTTGTGTTTTCATACAGACGTTTCCGTCACTCACATTTATAATCTTATCTAAATTTCATAGAAAAGTCAATAACAATCCCAGCCACGCAAAGCTTAAATACCGCTGGGAATTCGACGGTATTTTTGTGCGTTTTGACGATAAAAGACAAAAGGAAATTGGAATTTCAACCACTTTTGAAAATTTTTTTTCAGAATTAAAATATTTGGGTGCTTTTGTGGAGAGGCTATGCCCACATGTATGAAATTGATGAAAAAGGTTTTCAAAAAGGCGTAGCAGCCTTCGGAATAAAAACAGAAAAGCTTCTATTTACGGAGTGTTTTGACAAGCCTCAAAGCTCCCTTTTTCTCGCTTCGGGTTCTTGCGACGCAAAAACAAAAGAGGTCAAATGTTAGATTTTTGGAAATTTTGCTTGGAATACCTTGACAAAGGATGGGAAGAGGTCTATCCTGTTAATAATGTGAGGAATACATGGCGTTTCCCTTCTTTTTGCTGCGGAAAGAAGGGGAAATGCTGTTTGGTATCACATCAAATTGATACATTTTAGGAGGATATTGATTATGGCTAACAAATATGCAGGCACCAAGACCGAGCAGAACCTGATGGAAGCTTTCGCCGGCGAATCCCAGGCTCGCAACAAGTATACTTATTTTGCATCTGTCGCAAAGAAAGCCGGTTATGAGCAGATTGCTGAACTGTTCCTGAAGACCGCTGACAACGAGAAGGAGCACGCCAAGCTGTGGTTCAAGGAACTGGGCGGCCTCGGCACCACCGAGGAGAACCTGGCCGCAGCCGCAGCCGGTGAGAACGCCGAGTGGACCGACATGTACGAGCGTATGGCTCGTGAGGCAGAGGAAGAGGGCTTCCAGGCTCTGGCTGCCCGTTTCCGTGGCGTTGCCGCCATCGAGAAGGAGCATGAGGAGCGTTATCGTGCCCTGCTGAACAACATCGAGACCAAGCAGGTCTTCGAGAAGAGCGGCGTTCAGGTTTGGGAGTGCCGCAACTGCGGTCATCTCGTGGTCGGTACTACCGCACCCAAGGTTTGCCCCGTCTGTGCGCATCCCCAGAGCTATTTCGAGGTTCGCAAGGAGAACTACTGATCTCCTGTGCCGCTGATGAACCGATAAGCGTTTCGCCGCACGCCGGGAGGATTTGTCCTGGTGTGCGGTTTTTTTCTTTTCGCTGGCACACAATAAGGTGGAAAGGTTGAAGCTCAAAACAATCCCTTTGAAATAAAAAACAAGGAGAACTATCATGGCACTGATTCATTTTAACGACAAAACCTTCCAGGAAGCCGCTCAGAAGCCCGGCGTGATGCTGGTGGATTTCTGGGCGACCTGGTGCGGCCCCTGCCGCATGATCGCTCCCGCCATTGAGCAGATCGCCGCCGAATACGAGGGCAAGGCCGTGATTGGCAAGGTCGATGTGGACCAGGAGGGCGCTCTTGCCCAGCAGTTTGGCATTATGAGCATTCCCTGCGTCGTCATCCTCAAGGACGGAAAAGAGGTTGCCCGTAAGGTGGGCGCTATGCCCAAGTTTGCCTACACCGACGCTCTGGACGCTGCGCTGTAAATCCGGCGTTGGGAACCAAGAAGGATGGGTCTGGAATCTTTTTTTTCAGTGCAAACAATCGGAAGAGTACTTTGCTTTTTTTGAAAATTTCTCTTGCAATTCTGAAAATTTTGTGTTAAAGTATTCGGGTCTGAATAAAGGGCGTTCCTCTGCCGATCCTGCAAGGGCAGGATGTGTGCCAATGTGCCAGAAAGGTAAGAACACCTATACCAATGGAGGATAAATACCATGAATCTGATTGCAACTCTGAACGCTCAGAACGTTAAGGCTGAGACTCCCGTTATCGAGATCGGTTCCACCGTCCGTGTCCACCTGAAGGTCAAGGAAGGCAACAAGGAGCGTATCCAGATCTTCGAGGGCACCGTTATCGCAAAGAAGAACGGCGGCGTTTCCGAGACCTTTACCGTCCGTCGTATCTCCTACGGCGTTGGCGTGGAGAAGGTCTTCCCCGTCCACTCTCCTAACGTTGTCAAGGTCGAGACCGTCCGCAAGGGTAAGGTTCGCCGTGCCAAGCTGTACTACCTGCGTGACCGTGTTGGTAAGGCTGCTAAGGTCAAGGAGAAGCTGTAATCGTTCAGTCATTCACGATGCTGAGAAGGGAGCGGGAAACCGTTCCCTTTTTTGCTAACTTTTGATGGGAAATTCGTATGAATAAACGCAATCATAAAAGTGCGCCACCCAAAGGCGGAGCCGGAAAGCCTGCCTCTTACAAGGGCGGCTCCAACAACAACCCCCGCAAACCCAAGGCCAGCCGCCGAACCTCTGCCGTTGCCGCACAAAAGCAGGCTGCGCCGCAGATGGAGGGCATGGACATCCAGTGGTATCCGGGACACATGACCAAAACCCGCCGTATGATTCAGGAACATCTCAAAATGGTGGATTTGGTGGTGGAAATTGTGGATGCCCGCATTCCTATTTCCAGCCGCAACCCGGATATTGACAGCCTTGTGGAAACCAAGCCCCGCATGGTCATTCTCAACCGTGCCGACCAGGCGGATCCGGTTCTCAATAACAGGTGGGCGGAGCACTTCCGCTCCCAGGGCTGGTCTGTTTTGCAAACCGATTGCAAGACCGGAACCGGCGTGAAGCAGTTCTCTCCCGTGGTCAAGTCCATTTTGAAGGAAGAAATGGCCAAGTGGGAGGAGAAAGGCATGGTGGGTCGCCCCGTCCGTGTGATGGTGGTGGGCGTGCCCAATGTGGGCAAATCTACCTTTATCAACAAAGTGGCCAACAAGAAGAGCGCCATTGCTCAGAATCGCCCCGGTGTCACTCGTGGTAAGCAGTGGGTTACGGTGGACGATGGCCTGGATCTGCTGGATACCCCGGGCATCCTCTGGCCTAAGTTTGAGGACAAACGGGTGGGCATGTATCTGGCCTTCACCGGTGCTGTGAAGGATACCATCCTGGACGTGGAAACGCTGGCCTTCAATCTTATGAAGCTGCTGGCCGAGCGTTACCCCAAGGCACTCCAAGAACGCTATCGCATTGATGTCCCCGAGGCGTTCGATAGCTGGGAGTTGGTGGAGCAGGCGGGACGCAACCGAGGGTTCCTCATCTCCGGCGGCGAGGTGGACACCGAGCGGACAGCCCGCATCCTGCTGGAAGAGTTCCGCAGCGGCAAACTGGGACGTTTCACGCTGGAAACGCCCTGAATGGAGGAAATCCCATGCCCAGAGTAAAAAAAGAAACCGAGCCTGTGGATTTGTGGGCAATTGAGCGGGAAGAATACGCAAACGGCCACGATTTGATCTGTGGTGTTGATGAAGCGGGCGTAGGTCCGCTTGCCGGGGCGGTTTACGCCGCAGCGGTCATTCTTCCCGAGAATTATGACCTCCCTTACCTGAACGACAGCAAAAAGCTGACGGAAAAACGCCGGGAAATGCTCTTTCCCCTCATCAAAGAACAGGCCATTGCTTGGGCGGTCGCTACCGCCTCCGAGCGGGAGATTGACGAAATCAACATCCTCAACGCCCGGATGTTGGCCATGGAACGAGCCATTCAACAGTTGAAACCCAAGGCGGATTTCGCCCTCATTGACGGCAACCGGAACCGAGGAATCACCCTTCCCAATCGCATGGTGGTCAAGGGCGACAGCCTTTCCGCCAGCATTGCCGCTGCCTCCATCCTGGCAAAAGTCAGCCGTGACCACTATATGATGGAAATGGCGGAACAGTATCCCGAATACCGCTTTCAGCTGCATAAGGGCTATCCCACCAAGCTCCATTATGCCCTGCTGCGGGAATATGGCCCCTGTCCCATCCACCGCCTGACCTTTTTGAAAAAGCTGTGAGTGGAAAATCCGCCCAAAAACTGGGGCAGTTGGGAGAGCGTTGGGTGCGGGAGCGCCTGGAACGCCAGGGCGTGGAAATTCTGGCGGTCAATTGGCGCTGCATTTGGGGAGAAATTGACCTGATTGCCGCCAATGATACCACCCTTGCGTTTGTGGAAGTGAAGACCCGGCGGTCTGTTTCCGGCAGCGCCCCAAAGGAAGCGGTCAGTTTCCACAAACGACAGAGAATCCTGCTTTCCGCCCAACAGTGGTTGGGAGAGCACCCGGAAGAGTGCCGCCAGCCTCGCTTTGACGTGGCGGAGGTTTACGCCCCACAGGGAGAACACACTTGGAACCCTCGCATCCATTACATTCCAAACGCATTTGATTCCAGCGAGGTGGAAAGCTTTTGAACCTGCTCAGTACAGGGAACTGGTTCGCAAAACAGAACTTCCCTTCCCTTTTTGAAATGGAGTGATTTGCCATGAAAATTCCCCTTTTTGACGGCCATTGTGATACGCTTTTTCGTTTGACCTATCTTCCTCAGCAGCAGCTTGCCAACAGCAAGGGTCAATGGAACCTGGAGCGGGTGGGCTGCTATGGCCCCATGGCGCAGTTTTTCGCCGTGTATTGGGATTCCGCTGCTCCCTTCTATCAGATGATGGTCAAACGAGAGTTTAAGACCTTTGAAAAAGAGATGAAACGAAACGCCGATGCCATCACCCACTGCCGCACCGCAGCCGAAGCCGAGCGAACCTTCCGTGAGGGAAAGGTGGCCGCCTTTCTGTCTGTGGAGGGCGCTGAACTGATTGGCTGTTCCTTAGAGGGACTTCAAAAGGCGTATGATAGGGGTGTACGGGCGGTCAACCCCACTTGGAACCATGCAAACGCCCTTTCCGGCAGCCATATGGATGAGCCGAACCGGGGTCTGAGCGACCTGGGCAAGGACTATGTGCAAAAGATGCAGCAGTTGGGGATGCTGGTGGATGTCTCCCATCTCTCTGACCCCGGCTTTTGGGATGTCATGGAGCTGGCTCGCAAGCCAATCATTGCCACCCATTCTGACAGTCGTGCGGTCTTTTCCCATACAAGGAACTTGACGGATGAACAATTTACTGCCATAATGAAAAATCAAGGGGTTGCCGGACTGAATGCCTATACCCGCTTCCTGGGAGAGGGCAGCGTGACGGAAGAAACCCTGATTGCCCACCTGGAACATTTCCTGAGCCTGGGCGGAGAGAAGAACGTGGCGTTGGGCGGCGACTGGGACGGCTGCGAGAGCCTGCCCGAGGGCTATACTGGCGTGTGGAGCTGGGCAAGCCTCTATGAGAACCTGCTGCGGCGGAACTATTCCGAAAAACTGGTCAAAGACCTCTTCTTCCATAACATGATGAGAGTGGTCAAAAAGGTCTGCACCGGATAAGCTTCTCTTGTTCCTCAACCAATTATCCATCCAAAATGCCAGAACCTTTGGCTTGCTCGTACCAAATTTGAGCCTAAGTCGGCATTTTTATGAAAGAAGGAACCTTTATGTACTATGTGAGCACCCGTAATAAGATGCTGAGTTTCACCCCAGCCGAGGCAATCGCCCAGGGACTTTCCCGGGAAGGCGGCCTCTTCGTTCCGCAGGTTTTCCCCCGTCTGCCTCAAAATGCGCTCAACTCTCTCAAAAACATGAGCTATCAGCAGCGGGCGATCTACATTATGGGCATGTACCTGGAGCACTTCACCAGCTTTGAACTGGCTCGGGCGACCGCTTCCGCTTACAGCACCGAAAAGTTTGATACCAAGGCTGTGGCTCCCGTCCATAAGGTGGATGATAATACCTATTGCCTGGAGCTGTGGCATGGCCCTACCTGCGCCTTCAAGGATATGGCGCTCCAGATGCTGCCCCACCTGCTCTCCCTCTCCCTGAAAAAGACCGCTGAGAAGAAAACCGCCTGCATCCTGGTGGCCACATCCGGCGATACCGGCAAGGGCGCTCTGGAAGGCTTCAAGGACGTGGAGCAGACCAAGATTCTGGTTTTCTATCCCCGTGACGGCGTGAGCGATATCCAGAAGCTCCAGATGCAGACCCAGGAGGGCGAAAACGTGGGCGTTTCCGCTGTCATCGGCAACTTTGACGACGCACAGACCGGCGTGAAAAAGCTCTTCTCTGATGAAGCGCTCCGTGCAGAGCTGGCCGAGCGTGGCTATTTCCTCTCCTCTGCCAACTCCATTAACTGGGGTCGTGTCCTGCCTCAGATTATTTACTATATCTCCGCTTACTGCGACCTGCTCCGTGATATGGAAATCGTAGAGGGTCAGAAGGTCAATATCTGCGTTCCCACCGGCAACTTCGGCAACATCCTGGCCGCTTTCTATGCAAAGAATATGGGTCTGCCCGTCAATAAGCTGATTTGCGCCTCCAACAGCAACAACGTCCTCACCGACTTCCTCCAGACCGGCACCTATGACCGTAACCGTCCCTTCTATACCACCGTTTCCCCCTCCATGGATATCCTGATTTCCAGCAACCTGGAGCGTCTGCTCTATACCCTGTCCGAGGAAAACGACAAGCTGATTGAAACCTACATGGGTCAGTTGAACAACGAGGGTCGTTATACCGTCAATGATACCATTCTGAAAAAGATTCACCGTGACTTCGCCGCCGGCTGTGCCGATGAGGATTCCACCAAGGCCACCATCGCTTCTATGAAGCAGGAGCACGATTACCTCATTGATACCCATACCGCCGTTGCCTTCAAGGTGCTGGACGACTACCGCAAGGAGACCGAGGACGATACCGTTACCATCGTCGCTTCCACTGCAAGCCCCTTCAAGTTCAGTGATGCGGTTCTCTCCGCTCTGGACGTGGAGACCGAGGAAACCGGCCTGCCCCTGCTGGATCTGCTGGCAGAAACCACCGGCGTGGAGGTTCCTGCTCCTCTGGCATCCCTCAAGGATAAGTCTGTCCGCTTCACCTCTGACTGTGAGAAAGAGGCGATGAAGGATGTCGTCAACGAATTTCTGAAATAACGTTTCTTTCCTCGTGCGTGGCGCTTTGCTGTGCCATGCGGAGGGGAAAAACAATACGCACAACGCAAAAGCAAAGCGGAGCAAGCTTTCCTTTGGAGCTGGTTCGTTTGCGCTTTTGCGTGGTGCGTGGCACGTTTTCCAAACCGGAGGTTTTTATGGCTCTTTATGTCATCGGCGACCCGCACCTCTCCCTGAGCACAAAGAAACCCATGGATGTCTTCGGCGGAGCGTGGGTCGGCTATGTGGACAAGCTGAGAGAGGGCTTTCAGGTGGTTCAGCCCGAAGATACCGTAGTGCTTGCGGGCGACCTCAGCTGGGGGATGACCCTGGAGCAGTCCAAAAAGGACTTTGATTTTCTCAATGACCTGCCGGGTCACAAGATTATCCTCAAGGGAAACCATGATTATTGGTGGAATACCGCCAGTAAAATGACCAAGTTTTTCGCCGAGAACGGCTATGACTTCCAGCTGCTCCACAATTCCTGCCAGCTGTACGATGACGTGGCTCTTTGCGGGACGAGAGGCTGGTTTCTGGACGAGGAGAAGGGCGGCCACAACGAAAAGATGCTCAACCGAGAGGTGATGCGTCTGGAAGCCTCCCTCAAAGCTGCGGGCGACCGGGAAAAGCTGGTTTTTCTTCACTATCCCCCCATCTATCAGGGATACAAATGCCCGGAAATTTTGGCTGTTCTGGAAAAATACCAGGTCAAAGAATGCTGGTTCGCCCATCTTCACGGCCCCAGCCGCCGCCTGGCCGTCACCGGCCAATACAATGGCACCACCTTTTCGCTCATCTCTGCCGATCACCTCAATTTTGTGCCCCAAAAAGTTCGTGACTGACGGTGGGAGCAATGCGCTGCTTTTGCCCTGTTCTACACGAAACGGACAAGCGAGTATTTGTGAAAAATTTGAGAATTGGCAAAAATTTAGTGGAAATTTCAAAAGCAATCTGTTACAATAGGAACTTGCAAATCTGTTGTTGCAAACCGACGCATGGGCGTTTTTGTGCCCAGTGCCATCAATTCAGGAGGAATCTATTATGAATCTGAAGAATGTCGAGAAAAAAGAAAAGAATACCGTCGTTCTGACCATCGAGATCGACGCAAAGGAATTTGACGCCGCTGTCAACAAGGTTTATCGTCAGGCCAAGGGCAGCATCAACGTCCCCGGCTTCCGCAAGGGCAAGGCTCCCCGTAAGCTGATCGAGAAGATGTACGGCGCTAACGTTTTCTATGAGGATGCCATCAATGAGCTGTATCCCGACGCTCTGGAGGCTGCCATCACCGAGGCTGGCCTGAATGTGGTCGGCTATCCTGACACCAAGCTGGAGCACGCCGGTCCTGACGGCCTGCTGTTCACCGTCACCGTCGGCGTTAAGCCCGAGGTCAAGCTGGGTCAGTATAAGGGCATCGAGTGCCCCAAGGAGACCGTCGAGGTCACTGATGAGGATGTCGAGAACGAGCTCAAGCCCCTGATCTCCCGTGCTACCACCCAGGAGACCGTGGAGCGTGCCGCTGAGATGACCGATACCGCTGTCATCGACTTTGAGGGCTTCAAGGATGGTGTCGCTTTCGAGGGCGGCAAGGGCGAGAACTATGAGCTGAAGCTGGGTTCCCATACCTTCATCCCCGGCTTCGAGGAGCAGGTTGTTGGCATGACCACCGGCGAGGAGAAGGAAATCAACGTCACTTTCCCCGAGGAGTACGGTGCAGCTGAACTGGCTGGCGCTGCTGTCGTCTTCAAGGTCAAGGTCAACTCCATCAAGGCCGATGTCGTTCCCACCATCGACGACGAGTTCGCAAAGGACGTTTCCGAGTTCGAGACTCTGGACGAGCTGAAGGCTGACCTGCGTGCCAAGGTTGAGAAGCGTAAGACCGACGCTGCTCAGTCCTCTTTCGAGGTCTCCGTCATGAACAAGGTCATTGAGAACGCTGAGGTTGAGGTTCCCGACACCATGGTCGAGTATGAGCTGGACAAGCAGATCCAGAACTTCCAGAACCAGGTCAAGGCTTATGGCATGACCATGGATCAGTACCTGGGCATGATGGGCACCAACATCCAGGAGTTCCGTGATAACCAGCGTGCTGGCTGCCTGCACTCCATCCAGAATGATCTGGTTCTGGAGGCTGTTGTCAACGCTGAGGGCATCGAGGCTTCCGAGGAGGAGATCGAGGCTGAGATCAAGAAGCTGGCAGAGCAGTATGACCGTGAGGTCGATGACATCCGTGAGATGGTCACTACCGACCAGGTCGCTTTCGGTGTCAAGATGCAGAAGGCTGGCGACCTGATCGTTGAGAACGCTGTCGTTGTCGAGGCTTAATCAGGTATAACCCCCTCTCCTTTGGGATAGAATACCAATAAATACCGCTGTCGTCCCGGTTGTTTATGCTGCCGGGCGGCAGTGGTGCTGAGAAAGAAAAGAGAGCATCCGTTCCTTTCCAATCGACCCATTCAAAGGAGTAACAAAATGGCATTGATTCCTTATGTTGTGGAGCAGACCACCCGTGGTGAGCGCTCTTATGACATTTTCTCCCGTCTGCTCAACGACCGCATTATTTTTCTGGCTGGTGAGGTGGACGACGCTCAGGCTCAGGTGATTCAGGCAGAGCTGCTCTTCCTGGAGGCACAGGATCCTGATAAGGACATTCAGCTGTACATCAACAGCCCCGGCGGCTCCGTGACAGCTGGCATGGCCATCTATGACACCATGCAGTATATCAAGTGCGACGTGCAAACCATTTGCAGCGGCATGGCCGCCAGCATGGGCGCTTTCCTGCTGTCCAGCGGCACCAAGGGCAAGCGCATTGCTCTGCCCAACGCAGAGATTATGATCCACCAGCCCGCTGCGGGTACACAGGGCAAAGTCACCGATATGGAGATTGACGTGGAGCACTTCCTGCGCATCAAGAAGCACCTGAACGAGATTCTGGCCGAAAACTGCGGCAAGGATGTGGCAACCGTCAAGGCTGACACCGAGCGTGACCATTGGCTCACCGCTGAGGAGGCCAAGGAGTACGGCCTCATCGACCAGATTATCTCCAAGCGCTAATATGACAATACGGGAGCAGGGGACACTTCCTCTGCTCTCTCCTTGAACCATCAAGTAAGGGAAAATAACTATGGCGAAAAATGACGACAACCGCAATGTTCGCTGTTCCTTCTGCGGTAAGCGGCAGGAGCAGGTCCGGCGACTGATTGCCGGTCCGGGCGTCTTTATCTGCAACGAATGCGTGGGCCTGTGCAATGGTATCCTCGGTGAGGATTTGCTGGAGGAAGAAGAAACACAGGAGGAATACCTGGACGACCTGTCCATGGAGGATCTGCCCACCCCCCGTGAGATTCGTGCCGCACTGGATCAGTATGTGATTGGTCAGGAAGAGGCCAAAATGACCCTTTCCGTGGCTGTTTACAATCATTATAAACGAATTCTTCACGGCGATGACGGCGGCGTGGAGCTGCAAAAATCCAACGTGCTGCTGCTCGGTCCCACCGGCTGCGGCAAGACCCTGCTGGCTCAGACGCTGGCTCGCATGATGAAGGTTCCCTTTGCCATCGCTGACGCAACCACCCTCACCGAGGCTGGCTATGTGGGCGACGACGTGGAAAACATCCTCACCCGTCTGGTGCAGGCCGCTGACTATGACATTGAGCTGGCCGAGCGTGGCATCATCTATGTGGACGAGATTGATAAAATCGCCCGCAAAAGCGAGAATACGTCCATTACCCGTGACGTTTCGGGCGAGGGCGTGCAGCAGGCTCTGCTGAAAATTCTGGAAGGTACGGTTGCCAATGTTCCTCCCCAGGGCGGACGCAAGCACCCTCATCAGGAGTTTCTTCAGGTGGATACCACCAACATCCTTTTCATCTGCGGCGGCGCTTTTGAGGGCATCGAAAAGACCATTGAAAGCCGCACCGACCGAAAGAGCATCGGCTTTGGCGGCCAGATTCGCAGCAAAAAGGATTTGCAGGAGGCAGATATTCTCAAGGAGATTCAGCCTCACGATCTGATGAAGTTCGGCATCATCCCCGAGCTGATTGGCCGTCTGCCTGTTATCACGACGTTGAAGGCGCTCAACAGCGAGCAGTTGGCCAAGATTCTCACCGAGCCGAAAAACGCTTTGGTCAAGCAGTATCAAAAGCTGATGGAGTTTGACAACGTGGAGCTGGTCTTTGAGCCGGAGGCATTGACCACCATTGCCCAGAGCGCACTTGACCGTGGCATTGGTGCCCGTGGACTCCGTGCCGTGGTGGAAGACACCATGAACAAGCTGATGTATGAGGTTCCCTCTGACCCCGCCATTTATCAGGTCATTGTCACCGCTGACAGCGTGAAGCACCTCAGTGACCCCATCATCCAGCGTGATGAGAGCCGCCTGACCCACAAAAAGGGTCGCTGAAGAACTAAGGCAACACCGCACAATCGTCGAATGTGCGCCTTGCTTGTCCTTTCGCTCCCAAATTTGCCGTAAAACCCTTGAAATACGTCAGTATTCCTGCGGCTTTCCCAACAAATTTGGAAGCAAAATTACTGCGCAATCCGCACATCCCTATTATGCGGTATTGCCCTAACCGCCTCTGAGACAGGGAAGAAGCATCTTTCCTGATGAAACGGACAATTTCGCAGGGCCGCAATGTGTTTTGTCACTGTGACCCTGCGTTTTTTCCATTCAGAATTCATCATTCATCCTTCATAATAACCCTTCCATGGAACGCTGCTCGCTGTCTTCTGTGGTTTCTTTTGCCAGCAAAAACGCTTGTTTCGGTTGTTATGAGCTCTGACCGAGGTCAGAAGATGGCTCCCACGGTGCCGATTATGAGTTATGAATTGTGAATGATGAATTTGATTGAGGTTTACCTATGAGCGAAGAAAAGATCCTTGAAGAAACCAACTATGAGAATAACCGAAGAATCCTTCCGGCCATGGCGCTGCGGGGCTTGACCGTATTCCCCGGCATGGTGATTCATTTTGACGTGGGTCGTCAGGCATCTGTCAAGGCGCTGACCGCCGCCATGGAGGAGGGCGACACCATTTTCCTGGTCACGCAGAAGGTGCTCAGTGTGGAAGAGCCGAAGGAAAACGACCTCTACACCATGGGCACCATTGCCGCTGTCCGTCAGATTCTGCGTCTGCCCAACGAGGGCGTTCGCTTGATGGCCGAGGGTCTGGATCGAGCCAAGCTGTGTCAGATTACCCAAGAGAGGCCCTATCTCATCGCTGAGGTGGAAAAGCTGGAGTCCCAGACCGCTTCCAATGGAATCCGCACCCAAGCCGTCATGCGTCAGACGATGGATCTCTTTGACCGCTATGTGGAGCAGGCTCCCAAGATGGCCCCGGAAGTGCTGCTGAACGTGCTGGCCGCCCAGGAGCCGGGCTATCTGGCAGACTTCATTGCTCAGAATATCCCACTGCGCTATGAGGAAAAACAGGAGATTTTGGAAATCCTCAGCCCCGTTCGCCGTCTGGAAATGGTCAACGCCATGCTCAAGAAGGAAAACGAGGTTTTGGCGCTGGAAAACGACCTGAACGAAAAGCTGGCCGCCCATATGCAGGAGGTTCAAAAGGATTTCTTCCTCCGGGAGCAGATGAAGGTCATCCAGGCGGAACTGGGCGACGGCATGGATGTGGACAGCGAAATCTTTGAATATGCAAAGAAAATCGAAAAGGCAAAGCTGCCCCAGGAGGTTCGTGAAAAGCTGGATAAGGAACTAAAACGCCTTGCCAAGCAATCATTCGGCTCCCCCGAGGGAAGTGTGATTCGTACTTACCTGGATGTCTGTCTCGATCTGCCCTGGAGCAAGAAGAGCAAGGAGCGTGTCAACGTGGAAGCCGCCAGAAAGGTGCTGGACGCAGACCATTTCGGCATGGAAAAGGTGAAGGAGCGTATTTTGGAGTTCCTGGCTGTCAAAAAGCTGGCTCCCGACCTGAAAGGACAGATTCTCTGTTTGGCAGGCCCTCCCGGTGTGGGCAAAACCTCCATTGCCGCCTCTCTTGCCAAGGCGCTGAACCGCAAAATGGCTCGTATTTCGTTGGGCGGTATTCATGATGAGGCCGAAATTCGTGGCCACCGTAAAACATACATCGGCGCTATGCCCGGCCAGATTATCAAGGCCATTGAAAAGGCGGGAACCGCAAATCCCCTCATCCTGCTGGACGAGGTGGACAAGCTGGGCGCAGACCACAAGGGCGATCCCTCTTCCGCATTGTTAGAGGTTCTGGACTCTGAGCAGAACGCCACCTTCCGGGATAACTTCCTGGAACTGCCCTTTGATTTGAGCGAAGTGCTCTTTGTTACCACTGCCAACGATGTGGGCATGATTCCCCGTCCTCTGCTGGATCGTATGGAGCTGATTGAACTGTCCTCCTACACCGATGAGGAAAAATTGCAGATTGCCCGCCGCCACCTGCTGCCCCGTGAGATGAAGCGCCACGGTGTCAATGGTCGCAATCTGCGAATCAGTGACGAGGCTCTTCGTGCGGTGATTGCCGGTTATACGCTGGAATCCGGCGTGCGCCAGCTGGAACGTGTGCTGGCAAAGCTCTGCCGCAAGGCCGCTACCCGCCTTGTCACGGAGGAGGAGACCAAGCGTGTCACCATCGACGAGGAAGACCTGGAAAAACTGCTGGGCATCCGTCCCTATCACCGGGAAAAGTTCCAGCATAGCCCGCAGGTGGGCATTGTCAATGGTTTGGCCTGGACCAGCGTGGGCGGCGAGATGCTGGAAGTAGAGGTCAACGTCCTTCCCGGTTCCGGCAAGGTGGAATCCACCGGCAATCTGGGTGATGTCATGCGGGAAAGCTGCCATTCTGCCGTCTCTTACATCCGTTCCGCTGCGGAACGATTGGGCATCCCCGCCGATTTCTATCAGAACAAAGATATCCACATTCATTTCCCAGAGGCAGCCACCCCCAAGGACGGCCCCAGCGCAGGCGTGACCATCACCACCGCCATCGTCTCCGCCCTGACCGGCATCCCCGTCAAGGGTGACGTGGCCATGACTGGTGAAGTGACCCTGAGAGGCCGTGTGCTGGCCATTGGCGGTCTTCGGGAAAAGACCATGGCCGCCTTCCGTGCCGGTATGAAGACGGTTTGCATCCCCAAAGAGAACGAGAAGGATCTGGAAGAGATTGACCAGACCGTGCGTGCCGCCCTGCGCTTTGTCGTCGCCGAGCAGGTGGATGCCGTGCTCAATGAGGCTCTCGTAACCATGCCGAAGCCTCGCCCCAAGCAGAGCGCCCCCAATGAGGGCAAGTCTGCGCTTTCCGTTCTTCCCGCTGAGGCGGGAGAGGTGAGAAGCCCGGACTATATGCCCAGCTAAGGAGGAACCCATGATAAACCTTCACAACGCTGAATATGTCCGTTCTGCGGCAAAAAAGGAACACTTTCTCCATGACGGTAAAATCCAGGTGGCCATGGCGGGGCGCTCCAATGTGGGCAAAAGCTCCGTTATCAACCGCCTGCTGGATCGAAAGAATCTGGCTCGTGTGGGCAGCGAACCCGGAAAAACCCGTCAGGTGAATTACTTTCTCATCGACAAGGCGTTCTATCTGGTGGATCTGCCCGGCTATGGCTACGCCAAGGTTTCTAAGGTCGAGCGTGACCGCTGGGGTCAGCTGATGGAGGACTACTTTGCCGAGAAGCAAATCACGCTGGGTCTGCTGATTGTGGATTACCGCCACAAGCCCACCGCCGATGACTGCACCATGGCTCAGTGGTTCAAGGACAGCGGCTGCCCCTTCGCTGTAGTGGCGAATAAGATGGATAAGCTGAAAAAGTCCGAGCTGGAGCCCAATCTGACCCGTATTCGGGAGACCCTGGAGCTGGATGAGGCGGTTCCGGTGGTTCCTTTCTCCGCCGAAAAGGGCTGGGGCAAGCAGGAGCTGCTGAACATTGTGATGAGCGTCGTCAGCAATTGAGTGTTGACGGACGCTGAGGCACGTTATATAATGGACAAGTCAGGGAATCCACAGATTTTTCCACAAAAGCTGAAATTTTCTGAAAAATCTGTTGACAAGTACTTTGACTTGCGCTAGAATACCAATTGTATCGTTATGCGAGGTATGTTATGAAGCTGGATCTGAAAGACATCATTTATACCCCCGGTGCCACCCTTCCCTTTGAGGATGAGATGGATCTTTCCGGGCTGGACTTTTACGGAGAGCATATTTTTGCGGAACCTGTGAAGATTCGAGGTGTCGTGCGGAACCGTGCCGAGCTGTTGGAGCTGGACTGTGAAGCAACCAGCAGGCTCCATCTCCATTGTGACAGCTGCGGCAAACCCTTCCAGCGTGTGCTGACCGTTCCCGTTCAGCGTATGCTGGCATCCGAGCTGGAAAACGAAGAAGACGACGAGATCATTCTTCTGAAGGACAAGGTGCTTGATCTGGATGAAGTGATGACGGATGAGCTGATCTTCGCTGTTGATACAAAAAACCTGTGCCGAGAGGATTGCAAGGGTCGCTGCACCAAGTGCGGTAAGGATCTCAACGAAGGCCCCTGCCGCTGCAAGCCGGAAGTGGATTCCCGCTGGGCAGCTCTGGCAAAGCTTCTGGAACAGGATGATGAATGATTTCCCGAAAATGCGGACAAGGAGGTGTCTTCAATGGCAGTCCCTAAGAGTAAAGTATCTAAGGCAAGACGTAATAAGCGCCGTGCTAACTGGAAGCTGACCGCTCCCCAGCTGGTGCGCTGCAACTGCGGTGCTCTGCGTATGCCTCACCGTATTTGCCCCGCCTGCGGCGAGTATAATGGCCGTTCCTACGCAAAGGTCGAGGCCAACGCCGAGGTCGAGTAATTGCCTCATGGTCAATGCAAGTGCAAGAGCCTGCTTTTTCGGCGGGCTCTTTACTTTTGCCTGAAAATAGGGTAAACTAAAGGAACAGTGTGCCCCAACCCCTCGCAAGGGAGCTTTTGAGGAGAAAACCTCCCCTTGTGGCGAATGTGGGTCAACCGATTTCTTGATGATGCGGGATGCCGCATTCCGAGTGGACGATTATGAGTACAAAAATTTCTACCATTGATCCTCGTTCTCCCGCCGAGCGGGCGGGTGTTCGCCCTGGCGAGGTGCTGCTGGAGGTCAACGGAAATCGCATCGTGGACGTGTTGGACTACAAGTTCTTCACCTATGATACCCGCCTGAATTTGCTTCTGCGTCAGGAGGACGGCTCTCAGCGAACCGTTTCTCTCCGCAAAGGCGAGGGACAGGAGCTGGGACTCAATTTTGAAACCTACCTGATGGATCATTGCCACCGATGCGCCAACAATTGCATTTTCTGTTTTGTGGATCAGATGCCCGACGGTCTGCGGGATACGCTGTATTTTAAGGACGATGACGAGCGCCTGAGCTTCCTCATGGGCAACTACGTCACCCTGACCAACCTTTCTCCCCGTGAAATTCAGCGCATCATTGACCTGCGTATTTCTCCCATCAATGTCTCGGTTCACACCACCGACCCGGAATTGCGGGTGAAAATGATGGGAAATCGTTTTGCCGGACGCAGTGTGGATATTATGCGCCGCTTTGCGGAGGCGGGCATTCAGATGAATTGCCAGGTGGTCGCCTGTCCCGGTGTCAACGATGGAGAAGCCCTCATGCGTACCATGAAGGATCTCGTGGAAATGCGCAACGGTGTTTCCAGCTGCGCCATTGTCCCTGTGGGTCTCACCAAGTACCGGGAGGGACTGTACCCCCTCCGCTCCTATACCCAGGAGGAAGCCGCCGCTGTCATCGACATGGTGGAAGCCTTTGGGGAACAATGCCTGGAGGAGATTGGACGGCGGATGTTCTGGTGCAGCGACGAGTTTTACCTCTTGGCCAAGCGTGACCTCCCCTCTGACCTGTTCTATGACGACTACTGCCAGCTGGAAAACGGCGTGGGAATGCTCCGCCTTTTGGAGGTGGAGTTCCACGGCGCAATGCGGATGATGAAAGGGGAAGAGCTGGAGCTTCGTCCCTTCTCCATGGCCACAGGCCGTGCCGCCGCCCCTCTTATCACCCAGTTGGCCGCCGAAGCCTGCGCTGAATTTGGCGGTGTGGGTCATATTTACGAAATTCGAAACGACTTCTTTGGACCGGAAATCACGGTTGCCGGACTGATTACCGGACGGGATCTCATTGCCCAGTTGAAAGGACAGAAGCTGGGAGAGCGTCTGCTGTTGCCTGATTGTATGCTCCGCTATCATCAAAACGTGTTTTTGGATGACTACACGGTGGAGCAGGTTCAGGAGGCATTGGGCGTGCCCATTACCTTCGTCGCCTCCGACGGCTTCAAGCTGCTGGACGCTATCCTGGGCATCGACGACGCAGAGGAAGCGCCCAATGAGGATTTCTTCCCCGAAGACGACGAGTATTTCCGATACAATCCCGATCAGAAAGCATAAAAACCGATTTTTATTGATAAATGCTGTATCATCAATGCCTGAATCACCCATTTCAGCTTGAAAAGCAACCCGTTCAGCGGGGCTGGGATGGCCTCCTAACAGGCAGAGCAAACAAAAAGGAAGTGAGATTTTATGGCAAAACCTTTGGTCGCAATCGTGGGTCGTCCCAACGTGGGAAAGTCCATGCTCTTTAACAAGCTGTGCGGTCAGCGCCTGTCTATCGTGGAGGATACGCCCGGTGTCACCCGTGACCGCCTCTATGCTGACTGTGAATGGTGCGGCAGACAGTTCACCATTGTGGATACCGGCGGCATTGAGCCCCGCAACGACAGCGAGATTTTGCAGTTCATGCGTGCGCAGGCAGAAATTGCCATTGAACATGCAAATGTCATCGTCTTTGTCTGTGACATCCGTACCGGCATCACCGCCGCTGACGAGGACGTGGCTCGTATGCTGCTGCGCTCGGGTAAGCCGGTGGTTCTCTGCGCCAATAAAGCCGACTCCGTTGGTGCTCATGCCCATAACTCCGATATTTATGAGTTTTATAACCTGGGTCTGGGCGACCCCATTGGTATCTCTGCCATCCATGGCATCGGCGTGGACGAAATGCTGGAGGAATGCGTGCGTTACTTCCCCGAACCCGACGAGGAGGAAGAGGACAAGGACGTTATCAAAGTCGCCATCATCGGCAAGCCCAACGTGGGCAAGTCTTCCCTGACCAACCGCATTTTGGGAGAAGAGCGTGTCATTGTCTCGGATATGGCAGGAACCACCCGAGACGCAGTGGATAGCTATTTCGAGAACGAAACCGGCAAGTATTGCTTCATTGACACTGCCGGTATGCGGAAAAAGTCCAGAGTCTATGACCGAGTGGAGCAGTTTTCCGTCCTCCGGGCTACCATGGCCATTGACCGTGCTGATGTGTGCCTGATTCTGATTGATGCCCATGACGGCGTGACCGAGCAGGATACCAAGGTAGCAGGTATGGCTCACGACGCTGGCAAAGCCTCCATCATTGTGGTCAACAAGTGGGACGATGTGGAAAAGGACGACAAGACCATGAAGCGCATGACCGACGAAATCCGTCAGGATCTAGGCTATATGACCTACGCCCCCGTGCTGTTTATCTCTGCTCTCACCGGTCAGCGAGTCAACAAGCTCTTTGAACTGATTAACCGAGTCCATGAGATGTCCCTGCTCCGTGTCCGCACCGGCGTGCTGAATTCCGTGCTTGCCGAGGCGACCACTCGTGTGCAGCCTCCCACGGATCGTGGCCGCCGCCTGAAAATCTACTATATGACCCAGGCCGGCGTACAGCCCCCCACCTTTGTCTGCTTCTGCAACGAGGCAAAGCTTTTCCATTTCTCTTATCAGCGCTATTTGGAAAACCAAATCCGCAACACCTTTGGCTTGGAGGGCACTCCCATTCGTTTGATTGTCCGGCAGAAGGGAGATAAGGAGGATCAGGCATGATGAACGTACTTCTTCTCGCTCTGGCGGTCGCTGTCATCTCCTATTTCCTGGGCTGTATCAACTCCGCCTTGATTCTCTCCAAGTACCTGCTGCATGACGACGTTCGCAACCACGGCAGCGGCAACGCTGGTCTGACAAATTTTTACCGCACCTTTGGCAAAAAGATGGTGCTTTGGGTCATCGTGGGCGACCTGCTCAAGGCCATTCTCTCCTGTAACGTGGGCGGCCTGCTGCTCCAGGGCGTTTTAACGCCCTACCTGCCTTCGCCCGCTGCTGCGCTGGCCATGGGCAAACTGCTGGGCGGTATTTTCTGTATGCTGGGTCATTCCTTCCCCTGTATGTTTGGCTTTAAGGGCGGCAAGGGTGTACTCTGCGGCGCAGGCGTGATTATGACCATGGATTGGCGCATCACCCTCATCTGTCTGGGTGTGTTCGCTCTGCTGGTTGCCTGTACCCGCTGGGTGTCTCTGGGCTCTATGGTGGCCGCTGTGCTCTTTCCCATCAACTGCTGGATTATCTATGACAGCCTCGCCGTCACCCTGCTGGCGGTGGTTGCGGGCTTCCTGATTGTGTTCCGCCACAAGGAGAACGCAAAGCGCATTGCCAAGGGCGAGGAAAACCGCTTCGAAATCAAAAAAGAATAACGGAAACACCGCATCTTACCCTGACACGGTGTGACCGAAACAATGGAACCCCTCGGTCAGCTGTGCTGACAGCTTCTTTCTCGGAGGAGCTAAGGAGGCAGTGCCGTGGGAAAGGAGCTGCTGACCTTTGAGGGGATTTCATTTTGCAAAACCATCTCATGATAAAAACGGAGGATACTACCATGAAAATCTCTGTTCTGGGTTCCGGCGGCTGGGGCACGGCGCTGGCCCTGCTGCTGCTGGAAAATGGCAACGAAGTGACCATGTGGTCCTACTGCCAAGCAGAAAGCGACCAACTGAAAAGCAAGCGTGAAAACCCCATGCTGCCCGGCGTGATGCTGCCGGAGTCCATGGGGCTTACCGCCGATATGTCCTGCGCCGCTGACAGTGACGTGGTTCTGCTGGCCACGCCTTCCTTTGCTGTCCGCAGCACCGCCGCTCAACTGAAAACCATCATCCGTCCCGGTACCATCATCGTCAGCGTCGGTAAAGGCTTTGAGAAGGGCACTTCCATGACCTTGAGCCAGGTCATCCGCTCCGAAGTGGGCGAGGACTGCCCCGTGGTCGTTCTTTGCGGCCCCACCCACGCCGAAGAAGTAGGTCGCCATGTTCCCACCGCCATTGTCGCCGCCTCAACCAACAAGGACGCAGCCGAAAAGGTGCAGGACATTTTCATGTCTCCCCGTTTTCGTGTTTATACTTCTTCTGACGTGGTGGGCTGTGAAATCGGCGCTGCGCTCAAAAACGTCATTGCGCTCTGCGCCGGTGTCATTGACGGCATGGGCTATGGTGACAACACCCGAGCCATGCTGATGACCCGTGGCCTGACCGAAATGTGCCGTTTGGGTTTGGCGATGGGAGGCCATCAGCGAACCTTTGCCGGACTGACCGGCGTGGGCGACTTGATTGTCACCTGCACCTCGACCCATTCCCGCAACCATACCGCCGGTGAGATGATTGGCAAGGGCATGACCCCGCAGGAGGCGCTCGATGCGATGGGCGGAAAGGTCGTGGAGGGCTACTATGCCGCCGCCACCGGCAAGGAGCTGGCGGACAAGTACGGCGTGGAGCTGCCCATCACCCAGGCCGCTTATGAAGTGCTCTACGAGGGAAAGAAGGTTCCCGAGGTGTTCCGTGCGCTCATGACCCGCCGCAAGAACCATGAGGTTGAGGACGCTTGGGTCTGAAAACCAGAGTGTTAAGGCAACACCGCACAATCGTCGAATGTGCGCCTTGCTTGTCCTTTCACTCCCAAATTTGCCGTAAAACCCTTGAAATACGTCAGTGAGACCGTCTCGGAAATGTGCCAGTGGCACTTTTCAGGTCGAGTGCGAGAAATGCGCCAAAGGCGCACACTACTATTCCTTCCTGCGGCTTTCCCAACAAATTTGGAAGCAAAATTACTGCGCAATCCGCACATCCCTATTATGCGGTATTGCCTTATTTGTCCCTTTTGGGATGATTGTTTGGAAAATGAAAAGCCTATCCGCACGTTCATTTACGGATAGGCGCTCAGTCAAAAAAACCACGGTTCTCATGAGAGGGAGCCGTGGTTTTGTGCTGAAAAAGCCAGATGTTTAAATGCTTTCGATGAAATCGGAGATAAAGTGCAGAGCCACGCCGACGCAGGTGGACCAGCTCAGATAACGGGACAGCTTCAGGAACTCGCCGTTGGTCTCGAAGGAGCTAATGTTCTTGAGACGGAAGCGCAGATCCTCCAGATAAGGAGCCATGAAGTGAGCCAGAACACCGCCCAAAACGATGTCACAATCCAAAACCATGTGGATGTTATTGATGCCGATCGCCAGATGATCCAGATAGTCGCTCCAAATTTTCTGATACTCGGCGTTGCCGGACTCCAGACCCTCGAAGAACTCCTCACGGCTGATGCCCAGGTCGGTGGAGATGCGAGCGGTGGAGCAGTAGGCTTCCAGACAGCCTCTGCGGCCACACAGGCAACGCTGACCGCCGGGGACGATGCACATATGACCGAACTCACCGCTGTGGTGGTGGCGACCCATGTAGCGCACGCCGTCCATCAGAACAGCGCCGCCCACGCCCCGCTGAACAAAGAGATAAACCATGTTCTCGTGCTCCTGGTGGTTCCACCATTCCGCCACGCCGCCGGCGTTTGCGTCGTTCTCCACAAAGCAGGGGTAGGGGATGTGGCGGGTCAGGTCTTCCATGGTGATGTCATAGGAGGCCAGCGCACGGGAGGTAGTGATAACGCCGGTTTCCGGGCTGGGGATGCCGGGCAGGGCGATGCCGACACCCAGCAGACGGCTGCGGTCGATTTCGTGAGCGTCCAGGAAGTTTTCCAGAACAGAGGCGATATCCTGATAATAAGCGTCAGAATTTTCAAAGTTCCGGGTGACAGCCTGCTGGGCGATGACCTTCGCACGCAGATCAATGCAGACGATATGGATGTGATACAAGGAGAGCATAATACCCACGCTGCACTTCACGCCGGAGGCAACGCCAATGGCACGGGGTTTGCGGCCACCGGTGGAGTCGAAAGTGCCCTGAGTTTCCAGTAGACCAACCTCCTGAAGTTCCTTCAGGTTCTGACCAACGGTGGGTAGGCTGAGATTCAGAGACTGTGCCACGTCCTGCTTGGTAACGGGAGTCTCTGACGCATAGATATAGCGGAAAACGCGGTTGCGGTTCTGCCGCCGCAGTTCAGCAGTATTGTAGGTTGGCATGATTCATCATCCTTTACTATAAAATAGTCGTTTCATGTAGATTCATGAAATGAGTTTCGTCTTTTCGAAAAGTGCCTATTATCTATTATGATACCACAGGTTTGAAAAATTGCAAGTGCTTTTTGAGAAAAAGTTTTAAAAAAGAGAGTGGTTTTTAAAAGGCGGTAGCAAGCAGGCTCACCGGTTGACCACCAGCACACCGCCAGCGGCGAAGAACAGTGCCACCAGCGTTACCGGAGAAAACAGCTGTTCGGAAAGCACCAAGCTGGAAAGCAAAGCACCGAAAACCGGGGTCAGGAAGGAGAAAACCGCTACCTTTCCGACTGGATTATATTTCAGCAGGAACGTCCACAGGGTGAAACCCACTGCGGAGATGAACACCATAAAGGCCATCAGACCCATCCCACGCAGAGACCACACACCGATGCTTCCGCCGGTTGCCATGCCGCCCAAAAGCAGCAGACCGCCGCCCAAGGTGAGCTGCCAGCCAGTGATGAGGAAGGGGTCACGCCCCTGGGTGAAGGCTTTGGAACAGATGGCACCCAGCGTCACAAAGACAGAGCAGGCCAGCAGAGCGCCCTCTCCCAGCAGGGTGACGGGCTGAGTGCCCAAAGCACCGCCCGCATTGACCAGGATGACACCGGAAAGACCCATGATACAGCCCAGCCATTTTTGGGCGGTCATTGGCTCGGTTTTTTTCCAAATTGCGGCGGAAAGCAGCACGGTGAGAAAAGCGGAGGTTGCGTTGAGGATGCTGGCTCGAACGCCTGTGGTGTGAGCCAGGCCGATGTAGTAAAAGAAATACTGGCCAGTGGTCTGCACCAAACCGATGGAAAGAATCCCTGGCAGGTCAGCCCGTTGTGGAACCGGTAAAGCACGGTGGAGCAGACCACACAGCAGCAATGTGGCGATGCCAGCCAAGGTGAAGCGAGTTCCCGCAAAGACCATCAGGTTCACCGGATGACTGGTGTCCACCTGAAAAGCGGCGTACCCCAGTTTCACGGTGGGGAAAGCAGCGCCCCAAAGCAGCGTGGCGCACAGAGCGAGCAGGACAATAGAAAGAGGCTTTTGATAAAAAGCAGCTGCGTGATTGTCGTTCATGGAAAAAACTCCTGAAAAAAGGCTCAAAGAAACGGAGAAACGATTGTCTTTACCATAACACTTTATTAAAAGCATGTCTATTGTCGTTTCCGCAAGACTTTCTTTTCTTTGCAAAGATTTTGTGGTAAAATTTAATAAAAGGATCAAAAAAGAATCAAAGAATGCTCTGCTGGAAAGGAAGAAGCCCATGAATCTAAGTAGTCCTGTCACCACCTTGACGAGGATTGGAGCGCAGCGGGCTCAAAAACTGCAAAAATTGGATATTTTTACCGTTGAAGACCTGTTGTATTGGCTCCCGAGGAGTTATCAGGATCTGCGGGAGATTTACAGCGTTTCAAATGCCCCGGAGGAACTGCCCTGCTGTGTTTCCGGCATCGTGGCGGCAGCTCCCACCACCAGCTTGATTCGCAAGGGAATGACTACCACCAAGGTTCGGGTGGTGGATGAACGGGAACGGATGGAAATTACCTTTTTTAATCAAACTTATGTCCGAAATGTCCTTTTTCCTGGGAAAACCTACATTTTTTACGGAGCGGTCGAGCGGAAAGGGAGCCTCCGCACAATGACCAATCCCATGTTTGAACAAGAGGGGAAAAGGCACTTCACTGGACGCATTATGCCCATTTACCACCTCACGGCGGGCATTTCCAACTTCATCATCTCAGAGGCAGTGCGTCAAGCGCTGGTCAACTGTGGGCGGAGCCTTGTGGATCCCTTCCCGGAGGAGTTCCTCCGAGCGCATGAGCTGATGCAGATTGGCAGAGCGCTCCAAAATGTCCACTTCCCCCAAGACTTTGAAGAGCTGCAAAAAGCCACCCGCCGCCTGGTGTTTGAGGAGCTGTTTTTCCTCTCCTTGGGGCTCTCCCTGATGAAAAGCCGTCGGGTGGAGGGGACGGGATTCCTCTGTGCGCCAAAGGACTTGCGGGAATACCTCGATACCCTGCCGTTTGCCCTGACAAACGCCCAGCTTCGTACCGTTGGGGAGGCCATGGCGGATCTTTGCAGCGGTGTGCCCATGAATCGCCTGATACAGGGCGACGTGGGCAGCGGAAAAACCGTGGTGGCGGCGGCTTGCGTGTGGCTGGTGGCTCAGAATGGCGGTCAATCTGCTCTGATGGTGCCCACGGAAATTCTGGCGGAGCAGCATTATCAAACGCTGGAACCCCTGCTGGCGCAAAGTGGTGTTCGGGTTGGGCTGCTCACCGGCTCCATGAAGGCCAAACAAAAACGGGATATTTACGAACGGCTGGAGCTGGGCATGATTGACCTTATCATTGGCACACATGCCCTTATCTCTGACGGCGTGCGCTTCCACAACCTGGGATTGGTGGTGACGGACGAACAGCACCGCTTTGGCGTGGGGCAGCGGGCAAAGCTGGCGGAAAAGGGGAGAGGAAGCGATGGAACCATGCCCCATGTGCTGGTGATGTCGGCAACCCCCATTCCCCGGACGCTGGCGCTCATCATCTATGGTGATTTGGAGGTTTCCATCATCGACGAGCGCCCGCCCGGACGGCAGGAGATTGACACCTTTCTCGTGGGCAGCGACAAACGGCAGCGGCTCTATGGCTTCATTCGGAAGCAGGTGGAGAAAGGCCATCAGGTTTATATTGTCTGTCCCTCGGTCAGCGAGGAAACCGCTTTGGAGAAAGGAACCATGACCGCCGCCGAGCTGAAAGCGGTGGAGGAATACGCCGCCGAGCTGCAAACGAAGGTCTTTCCTGAGCTTCGGGTGGGGCTGGTTCATGGCAGGCTGAAAGCCAAGGCCAAAGAACAGGTTATGAGCCAGTTTGCCGCCGGAGAATGGGATCTTCTGGTTTCCACCACCGTCATTGAGGTGGGCGTGGATGTCCCAAACGCCACGCTGATGGTGATTGAAAACGCCGAGCGGTTCGGACTTTCCCAGCTCCACCAGCTCCGGGGACGGGTGGGACGAGGCAGCGCCAAAAGTCACTGCGTCCTTGTCTCGGACAACCGCAACCCGGACACCCGCCAGCGAATGAAGGTGCTCTGCGGCACCAACGACGGCTTTCAAATCTCGGAGGAGGATTTGAAGCTCAGAGGTCCCGGTGACTTTTTTGGAGCACGTCAACACGGCCTTCCTCAGCTGAGAGTGGCCGATCTCTCCGGTGATCTCCGGGTGCTCCAGGAGGCAAAGGAGGCCGCTGAAGCCCTTCTGATGGCCGATCCAACGCTCTCCCGACCGGAACACCAGCCGCTTTTGGAAAAGGTTCGCCAGTTGTTTGACAAAAACAGCGGGGGAATGAACTGATAGCTTGCAACAGAGGTGGTTTTGTGATAGGATTTTTGGGAACAAGGACGAAACCAGTTTAGAAAACAGGAGGAAGATAACGATGAGCAAATATTTAGACAGAGCAAAAGAGCTGCGTGCCATTGTCACGCCTCATTACAACTGCGCCCAGTCCGTGGTGCTGCCCTTTGCGCCCGACGCTGGCATTACCGAGGAGATCGCCCTCCACTTTGCCCGCAACTTCGGCGCAGGCATGAAAATGGCTGCTACCTGCGGCGCAATGACCGGCGGCTTGATGGCGCTGGGTCTCTACGGTGTGGAAGACCCTCAGAGCATCGGCGAGTATTACCGCCGCCTGAGAGAGAACCACAACGGCTATCTGAACTGCTCCGATCTGCTCCGCATCAACCGGGAGCAGGGGCGGGAGAAAAAGCCCCACTGTGACGCCATGGTGTTTGAGTGCGTTTCTCTGGTGGAGGAGATGCTCCGAGAGCGTGGACTGATTGGATAACGAGGTGAGAGAGATGTTTCTCGCAGATACCCATATGCACTCCACGGCCTCCTTTGACGGACACGCTTCCCGGCTGGAAATGGCTCGTTCGGCGGCGGAGCATGGACTGAGCGTGATTTGTTTCACCGACCATTACGACGTGGTAGACGAGCACGGAACTTATGTTCCGGCTTTCGACTGGCCCACCGCTCGCAAACAGCACCGGGAGGCGCTGGACGCTGGTTTCCCGGTGGAAATTTTGTATGGTCTGGAGCTGGGCAATGCCTTTGCCAATTACGATGCCGCCGCTCGTGCCATTCAGGAGCAGGGACTGGATGTGGTCATCGGCTCGGTTCACAATTCCGGCAAGGAATTGGGCTATATTGACTATTATAACGTTGTCTTCACCCCGGACATGTGCAAGCCTTATTTGGATGACTACATCCATCAGGAGCTGGCGCTGGTGGAATGGGGACAATTTGACGTTCTGGCTCACCTGCCCTATCCGCTGCGCTATATGAGAGACCGGGATGGTTGCCCCGCCTCCATGGAAGCGTATCAGGAGCAAATCACCGCCATTTTGGAAACCATCATCCGCAAGGGAATTGCGCTGGAAGTCAACACCAAAGGCTTTGAGAAGTCCGCCAAGGACTATGCCGCTTTGTTGGAACGCTACCACCAGCTGGGCGGACGTTTGGTCACGGTGGGAGCCGACGCTCATCGGCTGCACGAGGTGGGTCGGAACCTGCCGGAGGCCTATCACCTGATGAAGGAAAAGGGATTCGAGACGGTAACGGTTTTTCGTGGCAGAAAAGCGGAACAGATTCCCCTTCCCGTCCTGTAACAAATAAGGAGAGCTATGATGAGAGAAATTCAGTATTCTGAGATTGTCGCCACGGTGCGTGATCTCTGCATAGAAGCCAATTGTAACCTGTCCAACGATGTCCGGGAGCGTATCTGCGCTGCCTGCCAGACCGAGGCTTCCCCCGTGGGACAAGGCATCCTCAGCGACATTGTGGAAAATTTTACTTATGCGGGTGAAAAGCGCCTGCCCATCTGCCAGGATACCGGAATGGCCATTGTCTTCATCGACATTGGCCAGGAAGTTCACATCGTCGGCGGTTTACTCAGCGACGCTGTGAACGAGGGCGTTTCCAAGGGTTACACAGAGGGCTTCCTCCGTAAGAGCGTGGTGGGCGACCCGCTGCGCCGTGTCAACACCAACGATAACACCCCCGCTATTCTGCACCTGCGCATGGTAACAGGGGATCAGGTGGATATCACCGTAGCGCCCAAGGGAGCAGGCAGCGAGAACATGACCAGCCTTCATATGCTCAAGCCCTCCTGCACACAGCAACAGGTGGAGGATGCCATTGTTCAGGCGGTCTCTGACGCTGGCTCCAATCCTTGTCCCCCTGTTGTGGTGGGCGTTGGTCTGGGCGGCAATGCGGAACAGGCGGCCATTATGGCCAAACGTGCCCTGCTGCGTCCCTTGGATGAGCAGAACAGCGACCCTCTCTATGCAGAAATGGAACAGCGTATTTTGGAGCGGGTCAATCGTCTGGGCATTGGCCCCCAGGGTCTTGGTGGAACAACAACCGCTTTGGCCGTTTCCATCCTTCCGCAGCCCACCCACATTGCGCAAATGCCCTGCTGCGTCAATCTGTGCTGCCACGTCTGCCGCCATGCTCATAAAACCCTGTGAGCTGCTCAACGGCTACTGCACTGTAACCAAATAGCAAAAAAAATTCCGCAAAGAGTTGGTTCTTTGCGGAGTTTTTCTGTAGAAATGTAATTGTCAGCGCTACGCAGCCGCTCTTACTGCAATTTCAGGTCGTCCTCGCTAATCCAGCCCATCTTGCGCTCGATTTCGCAGAAGACATAGCTCAGAACAGCGGGCAGAATGAAGCAGATCAGAGCCAGACCCAGCCAGTCAAAGCCGGTGATGGCGGCCTTGGTACCAGCCTCAATGTCAGCCAGCCAGCCGGTGTAAACGCCAATCTGACCCACCAGACCGCAAGTGCCCATACCAGAGGAAACCGCAGCGCCATTCATGGTCATCTGGAAGACACAGGTAGCAATGGGGCCGGTGATGGCGGAAGCCAGGGTAGGAGCAATCCAGATGCGGGGGTTGCGGACGATGTTGGGCATCTGGAGCATGGAAGTGCCGATGCCTTGGGAAACCAGGCCGCCCACGCCGTTCTCCTTGAAGCTCATGACGGCGAAACCAACCATCTGAGCGCAGCAGCCAGCGACGGCAGCGCCACCAGCCAGACCGGTCAGACCCAGAGCGGCGCAGATAGCGGCGGAGGAGATGGGCAGGGTCAGAGCCATGCCGACGATGACAGAGACCAGAATGCCCATCAGGAAGGGCTGGAGATCGGTTGCCCACATAATCAGACGACCCACGGAGGAAGCGGCAGCACCGATGGGAGCGGCGATGATGGCAGCCAGACCCACACCGATGAGGATGGTGACAATGGGAGTCACCAGAATGTCAATTTTGGTCTCTTTGGAGACGGCCTTGCCGAACTCAGCGGCGATGATGGCCACCACCAGCACGGCCAGAGGGCCGCCAGCGCCGCCCAGCATATTGGTGGCGTAGCCCACCGGAATCAGAGAGAACAGCACCAGAGCGGGAGCGCCCAGCGCATAGCCGATGGCGGCAGCCATAGCGGGACCGGTCATGGCAGAAGCGAAGCCGCCGATGGTCAGTTCTGCCGCACCGAAGGTCATGGTCAGCAGACCAATGTGGAACTGAGTGCCCAGGGTGTTCAGAATGGTGCCGATGAGCAGGGTGCAGAACAGACCCTGAGCCATGGCGCCCAGTGCGTCAATACCATAACGCTTGGCGGAAATTTCAATGTTTTTCCGCTTCATAAAGGATTTCATGTTAGCCATAGGGAAATTACCTCTTTTCTCCTATTTCCTATTTGATTTTTTCTTTACAAGTGTCTTGACATCTGTTGCGACTATTATAATCTTTTCCTTCTTTTTGTCAATCGTGCTTTTTCCCAATTTCCTGTCATGACACTCCATTTCTCTTCGTCGTTCTTTCTACTGCTTTCGCATCTGTCCTTTACATTTTCAGAATGGAGTTTTATAATGAAATCAATCAAAGCATGAAAGTGAGGTAGTTTCTTATGACACCACGTTCTCAACTCAAAGCAAAGGCAAAGTCTGTGCTCAAACCGAACTATTGGAAGCTGGTTTTGGTGAGCTTGATTTTCCTGCTCATCAGCGGCGGCGTTACCGGCAGCAACAGCGGCATGAAAATCGCCAGCAACGTCGGCAATGTTTCCTCCTACTATGACGGCGATATTTGGGAAGAAGAGCTGGAAGGCTTGCAGAATTTTGGAGAAGGCGAACTGCCCATAGACGAGTTTTTCGATCCATCTCTTGTGGCGCAGGAGGTAAAGGATGTGATAACAGGGCCTGTGGGCATCGTTGTGCTGCTGGTCAGCGTGATTGCTGCGATGCTGGGCATCCTTTTCGACCTCCTGCTTTTGGCTCCTCTGAAGGTTGGTTGCTATCGGTTCTTCCTGGTCAGTCAGCATTTCCCGGCCAAGCTCAAGGAGCTGACCCATTCCTTTGACACCAACTATTGGAATAGTGTGAAAACCATGTTCCTCATCGGCCTGAAAATCTTCCTGTGGTCGCTGCTGCTGGTCATTCCGGGTATTGTCAAGGCTTATGAATACCGCATGATTCCCTATCTGCTGGCCGAGCATCCCGATATGTCCAGCCGTGACCTGTTTGCCGCCAGCCGTCATTTGATGAACGGGAATAAGTGGCGAGCCTTTGTACTGGACTGGTCGTTTATCCTTTGGGATCTTCTTGTTGCCGTTACCGCCGGTATCGTGGGGCTTTTGTATGTCAATCCTTATAAAAATCTGACCAACGCAGCCTTTTATGAGGCAGTTTGTCGAGAAAAGCAGGGCTGAGGGATATCCATCACCTGTGACAGGCGGTTTCCTGCGTTCTCTGCCCGTTTCTGGCGGGGAGGAAGGGAATAACGGAAGAAAAGATGCTTTTTTCTGAAAAAATCCCTTGACGGCCTTTTGAATAGCTCTTATAATGTCTGTGAAATCAACTGTCAAGACAGACAGGAAAGGAGTCCGCCATGAAAGCACCGGAACGCAGAGAACGGATTTACGAATACTTGACCCACCAAACCACGCCGGTCAGTGCTACTATGCTGGCGAAACACTTTTCTGTCAGTCGCCAAATCATTGTGGGTGACATTGCCCTCCTCCGAGCGGGAGGAGCCGATATTTCCGCTACCCCCAGAGGTTATCTGCTTGCGGAGGAAAGCGCCGGGCTGGTGCGGCGAATTGCCTGTCTGCACACCGGAGAGCAGATGGAACAGGAGCTGAATATCTGCGTAGACAACGGATGCAGCGTGATAGATGTCATCGTGGAGCATCCTGTTTATGGGCAGCTGGTGGGACAGCTCCAGCTTCGTTCCCGCTACGAGGTGATTCAGTTTGTCCATCAGGTGGAGAAGGCAAGCGCACACTCCCTTTCCGAGCTGACAGACGGAATTCACCTACATACCCTCCGTTGTCCCAGCGATGCCGCCTATGAGCGGGTGTGTAAGGCGCTGGACAAAGCCGGACTGCTGCTGAAAGGCGAATAAAAGGAACACCCAATCAAAAAGGACTCACCTCTTTGCCGGAGGGAGTCCTTTTTTGTACGTTTCGGGGTGATTTTGTCAGAAAAAACTCTTAATGGTTCTCATTTCCCCATCTTTCCTCTGACCCAGCATCAGGAAATCGCCCTGTTCCCCGTATACACGGAACAATCCGTCTTCCCCGGCCAGACGAAAGGGGTTTCCGTTGCGGCAAAGCTGCTCTTTGCGGCCATAGATGGTGAGAGCGGGATGCTCTGAGAACAGCGTGTCGATGGGGCGGAGAAGCGCTTCAGCAGTGCCCTGTTCGGCGGCTTCCGCCACCTGCTCCAACGTCACGCAGTCGGACAGCGTGTAACCGGCGGCCTCCACACGGCGCAGAGAAGCCATCACGCCGCCGCAGCCCAGCGCCTGACCAATATCGTGACAGAGGGTGCGGATGTAAGTACCCTTGGAGCAGCGAATCACCAGCCTCCAATCCGTTTCGGAGAGCTGCTCGCCCAGCTCCAGCTTGAAAATGGTGACGGGACGGGGTTCCCGCTCTACGGTTTTCCCCTTTCGAGCCAGCTCATAGAGCTTTTTTCCGTTGCGCTTCAAGGCGGAGAACATGGGGGGAATCTGCATGATATCACCCCGGAATGGAGGCAGAACCGCCTCGATTTCTTCACGGGTGGGGCGCAGCGCAGAGGTGGAGAGGGTGGTTCCGGTGGTGTCCTGGGTGTCGGTTTCCATGCCAAGGCGGAGCGTGGCGTGGTATTCCTTGAAGCCGCTTTCGGCAAATTCCACGCCACGGGTGGCTCGTCCCACAAAGACGGTCAGCACGCCGGTGGCCATGGGGTCGAGCGTACCAGCGTGTCCCACCCGTTTTTCCTTCAGCAGGCGGCGGAGCTTGCCGCAGACATCCATGCTGGTCCAGTCCTGGGGTTTGTCAATGAGAATGATTCCGTTTGCCATGTTACTTGTTGTCCTGCTTGGGAGGCTTAGGAGCGGGCTTAGGGGCGGGCTTGACATCCAGCTCTTTCAGCAGATCGCCCAGCTTTGCCTGGATGCGGGGATTGATGATGGATTCCTGCTGGTCGTCCAGACCGAGAAAGTCAAAGGGATTGGAATTTGCCATGAAAATACCTCCTGTCCATGTGGAGAAAAATGGGGAAATGGGTTTGTGGATAGGCTTTAAGGATTGGATGCGAGTGCTTCGCCCTTGATGATGTGGAAAATGGCCTGATAAACAATTTTGCGAGCCTCTTCCACCGTGGTGGGATAGGGCAGAGTGGCGCCGCTTGCCGCCGGATGTCCACCGCCGCCCATCCGATTGCAAATGTGGTTGGCGTTGGCATAAGAGGGGGTGGTGCGGAGAGAAACCTTGCACTGGTTGGGTTCCAGCTCCCGAATGGTGGCGGCACAGAGCACGCCTTCGATGGTGGCGGCGAAGCTGGAAAGCTCCTCGCAGTCGCTCTCGTCGGCGTTGAGGGCGGCTTTGTCTGCTACGGTCACTGTGCCGATGCACACCTTACCATCTTCGAAGAACGCCAAAGAGTTCATCAGACGGGATTGCAAACCCAGCTCCTTGGAAGATTTGGTCTGGAAAAAGTGCTTGTTGATGGCGCTCATGTCGGCCAGCTCCATCAGCTCGGCGGCGATGCGGTGGGACTGGGGGCGGGTGTTGGAGTAGACAAAGCAACCGCAGTCCGTGGAGATAGCGATATAAAGCGCCTTTGCCATTTCCTCATCCAGATTGCCCAGACCCTTGCAGATGGTGTAGACTACCTCGCCAGCGGCGGCTGCCTCCGGGTCAAGGCAGAGATTTTGGGCGTAATGCTCGTTGCTGGGGTGATGGTCAATGCAAAGCTCCGTTTTGCCCAGATACTTCTGCTGTTCTCCGTCTGGGAAGAGCTTTTCTGTGGCGATGTCCACGGCGATGACGTGTTCCGGTTCCCAACCGTCGGGAGCCCAGGGCAGGGTCAGCCAGCCGTCAAAGGTGCGAGTTACGCCGGGATTGCGTAGAAGATAGGCGGTCTTTCCCGCTTTGTTCAGAGAGCGGCAAAGGGCGGAAGCACTGCCCAACGTATCGCCGTCGGGACGGACATGGGTGAGCAGGAGAAAATTGTCCCGCTCCAGCAGCCAAGTGATAACCTGTTGTTCAGTCATAGTAACCTCGTTGGGACAGATGTGGAAGTGTGATGAGGCGAAAGAGGATGAAAAACCAAAGCATGCGCCGAAAAACGCCAGCCTTGCGCTCTCCTGCAAGGAGAAAAGGGAGCCTTTTTGCACATTTTCTCCCGACATTTCGCCCATTGCGGTTCCTAAGAGGCTGTTTCGTAACCCAGACGCACGCTGCTAACTCGGCTCTTTTCCGCCATATCACTGCGAAATTTTTTGAAAGCCGTCAGGATTCCTGCAAAATTTCACAGCAGGGAATAGAGGTGCGAGCAAAGCTCGTTTCTTGCACTCGGTCGGAAATGTGCCACTGGCACCTTTCTGATTCGACCTCACTGACGAAAAATATCCTTCGTTATCAGCATACGCCGGGATACGAAACAGCCTCTTACAGCTTGTTCATCATGGAGATGATTTTTGCACCTTCGTCGATGGAAGAATCAGCGATGAACTGCAATTCGGGGGTATAGCGCAGGCTCATATTGTGCCCCAGCTCACGGCGCAGATAGCCGGAAGCGGATTTGAGACCCTTGATGACCTCTTTCATGTCGCTCTTGTCCAGAGCGGAGACGTAGACCTTGCAGTAACGCAGGTCGTTGGTGGTGTCCACCCGGGTGATGGAAATCAGGCCATGAACCCGAGGATCCTTGACCGTAGTGATGAGGGTTGCAAGCTCACGGCGGATGTCGTCGTTGATGCGTCCAATGCGGTAACTGGCCATTGAAATTCTCCCTTCGGTTGAATGAAACGCTCTGTCGTGACGCACAGCACGCAGTGCGATGGAAAACACACTGTCATTCTGCTCCATGACAGCGGTTTTTAGTCAAAAGGTGATGGCGATAAAGGAACCATCACAAAAAGCAAAGGACACAGAACACAGAACCTTGATTTTTCTGTATTCTGTGTCCCATTTGTTGAATCAGACGAGAAGAGTCAAGCAAGCGGCGTACCGCTAATTGACCGATAGGCTCTTAGCGTGCCACTTCTTCCATGGTAAAGCACTCGAAGATGTCGCCCACCTTGATGTCCATGAACTTCTCCAGGGTGATGCCGCACTCGTAACCGGCAGCGACTTCCTTAACGGAGTCCTTGAAGCGCTGGAGAGAGGCAATCTCACCCTCGTGGATGACGATGCCGTCACGAACCAGACGCAGCTGGGCGGAACGGGTAACTTTACCCTCCAGGACGTAAGAGCCAGCGACGGTGCCGACGTTGGAGATCTTATAGACCTGGCGAACCTCAACACGACCCAGCTCCACTTCCTTGAAGGTGGGAGCCAGCATACCCTTCATAGCAGCCTCAATCTCTTCCAGGCACTCGTAAATGACACGGTACATTCTCATGTCCACCTTGTCACGCTCGGCAATGCTCTTGGCCTGCTGGTCGGGACGGACATTGAAGCCGACAATGATAGCGTTAGAGGTAGAAGCGAGCATAACGTCGCTCTCGTTGACAGCGCCCACGCCGCCATGGATGACACGAACCTGAACCTCTTCGTTGGAAAGCTTCTCCAGGTTCTGCTTGACGGCCTCCACGGAGCCCTGAACGTCGGCTTTGACGATGATGTTCAGCGTTTTCAGCTCGCCCTGCTGCATCTGGGAGAACAGGTCGTCCAGAGAGACCTTCTTAGCCTGAGGAGCGGCGGCGGCAGCCTTCTGCTCGGCCTTGCGCTGCTCGGCCAGGGTGCGAGCCATGCGCTCGTCATCGACTGCATAGAAATCGTCACCAGCGCCGGGAACCTCGGCCATACCGGTGATTTCCACGGGCACGGAGGGGCCAGCGACCTTCAGGCGGCGGCCACGGTAATCGGTCATCGCACGGACACGACCCACGGCAGTGCCAGCAATGATGACATCGCCCTGCTTCAAAGTGCCGTTCTGCACCAGCAGGGTGGCAACGGGGCCACGACCCTTGTCCAGGCGTGCCTCGATGACAGCGCCCTTTGCGGAACGGTTGGGGTTGGCACGCAGCTCCTGCATTTCGGCAACCACCAGAACGTTTTCCAGCAGCTCTTCAATGCCCATGCCGGTCTTGGCGGAGATGGGAACCACGATGGTGTCACCGCCCCAGTCTTCGGAGAGCAGGTCGTACTTGGTCAGCTCTTCCTTGACCTTTTCGGCGTTGGCACCGGGCAGATCCATCTTGTTGACAGCGACCACGATGGGGATACCGGCGGCCTTTGCGTGGTTGATTGCCTCAATGGTCTGGGGCATGATGCCGTCGTTACCGGCGACCACCAGAATGGCAATATCCGTGACCATAGCGCCACGGGCACGCATGGAGGTGAAGGCCTCGTGACCGGGGGTGTCGAGGAAGGTCACGACCTTGCCGTCATCGCCCACCTTGACCTGATATGCGCCGATGGCCTGGGTGATGCCACCGGCCTCGCCCTTGGCAACGCTTGCGTTACGGATATAGTCGAGCAGAGAGGTCTTGCCGTGGTCAACGTGACCCATGACGACGATGACGGGGGCACGATCTGCCAGATCCTCTTCCTTATCCTCGGTGGTGTCAATCAGCTTTTCTTCGATGGTGACGACAACTTCCTTTTCCACCTTGCAGCCGAACTCTTCGGCCACGATAGCGGCGGTGTCGAAATCAATGGTGTCGTTGACGGCGGCCAGGATGCCATCCATCATCAGCTTCTTGATGACTTCGGCAGCGGTTTTCTTCATGCGGCTTGCCAGCTCGCCAACGGTAATTTCGTCGGGGATTTCCACCTTGGTGGGAGCCTTGCGGGCTGCCTCCTGCTGGAGCTTGCGCATCTTCTGCTGCTGCTCCTCCTGACGGCGCTTGGCGGACTGCTTGCCCTGCTTCTGCTGCTGGGAGCGCTTGGAAGTAATCTTCTGCTTGCCACGCTCCATCTTGTCGGCACGGTCGCCCGCCAGGTCGTCCAGATGGGAATCATAGCGATCCAGGTTGATGTCAGCAGCCTTACGGGTGTTGACCACCTTCTTCTGGGGAACACGGGTGACGTTCTCCTGCTCCTGCTGCTGCTTGGGCTGCTTGGGCTTTTCGGCAGGCTTAGGCTCCTGCTGCTTGCGGGGCTGCTCTGCCTTGGGAGCGTTCTTCTGCTGTTCCTGACGGGGGGCTTTCTCAGCGTTCTTGGGCTGCTGCTTGCGCTCGCCGCCACGGTCATTTTTCTGGTCACGAGCCTTGTTCTGCGGCTGCTGACCCTGCTTCTTCTCGGCGGGCTTCTGAGCGGGGGCTTCCGCTTTCTTTTCAACGGGCTTTGCCACAGGCTTAGGCTCTGCCTTGGGAGCACCCTCTCCATAAACCACTTCCAGATTTTCAATCTGGTTGTTCTGGGTCAGATAGTCAAAGACAATGGACAGCTCTTGATCGGTCAGGACTGCCATGGGGCTGGTGGGGGTCTTGGCGTACTTGGCCAGAACCTCGGTCACTTTCTTATTGCCGACGGGTTTGCCGTTCAGGGCAAAATCCTTGGCAAGCTCTCTCAAACGGTACTTGATATCTAAACTCATCTATCAGCCACCTCCTATAGGTCAGGCAGCATTCAAAATCGGGCATTGGGAGGGAATGACCGCTCCAAACGCTTTGTTTTGAATCCTGCGGTTGTTGGTACGTCTATCTATTCTCTATCAATGGGAAAATGAGAGTTCCGGGAAGGGTCTCATTCTTTCTTTTTGCGGGGTTTGGTGATTTTTCGCCGGGCGATTTTTTCGCTTTTTTTGAGAACCAGAGCGGCGGTTTCAGCAAAAGCGGGATTTTCGGCGGCCAGCTTTTCGGCAACCTTGGCAGCAAAGCCCATATCCATCACGGCGCACAGGGCACAGGTGTCACGACCCAGAGCGGAACCCAATTCCGCCTTGGTTTCTTTCAGCGTGGCGATGGGCAGGCGCTCTCCGGCCAGCTTTTGGGTGCGGCGGACGGTGGTGGGAGCGGTGTCGGATGCCAGCACCAGCAGACGAACCTTGTGATCCGCCACGGCCTCGATGGTCATATCCTCACCGATGGACAAACGGCCAGCTCGATGAGCCAGCCCCAGCAAACTGAGAATCTCAGAGCTCATATTCTTCGGAACCGCCTTCCTGCTTCATCTGCGCTTCCAGAGCGTCGTATACTTCTTCGGGAATTTTCATGCTGAACCCACGACCCAGAGCATTGCTTTTTCTGGCTCGCTTGAGGCATTCGGGATTCGGACACACATAAGCGCCTCGTCCCGGCTTTTTGCCTCGGAAATCCAGAGAAAGCTCGCCCTCGGGGGAGCGAACCACACGGATCAGCTCACGCTTGGGCTTCATTTCCCGGCAGCCGACACACTGGCGCATGGGAATTTTCTTAGGCATTGGAACCTCCGGTGTTATTCTGCGTCCTCTGCGAAGAGAGCGTCATCGGAAACCTCAAGCACTTCGGCGGGGGCCTCCTCCACGACTTCGGCGGGGGCTTCCTCTTCCACAGGCTCGGCGGCAGCAGCGGAAACGCTCTTGATGTCAATCTTGAAGCCGGTCAGCTTGGCGGCCAGACGAGCGTTTTGACCCTCCTTGCCGATGGCCAGAGAGAGCTGATCGTCAGGCACGACCACACGGCAGGTCTTTTCCTCGGCGTTGGCCTTGACAGACACAACATCAGCGGGAGCCAGAGCGGCGGCGATGTACTCGGCGGGATCCTCGGAGTACTTGATGATGTCCACCTTTTCGCCGTGCAGCTCTTCCACAATGGCGTTGACACGAGCGCCACGAGTGCCGACGCAGGCACCGATGGGATCAACCTCGGGGTTGTTGGACCAGACGGCCATCTTGGTGCGGCTGCCAGCTTCACGGGCGATGGAGCGAATCTCCACCGTGCCGTCATAAATTTCGGGCACTTCCAGCTCGAACAGGCGGCGAACCAGGCCAAAGTGGGTGCGGGAGATGACCACCTGCGTGCCACGGTTGCCCTGACGAACCTCCACCACATAAACACGGATGCGCTGACCCTCGGTGTAGGTCTCGCCCTTGACCTGCTCGCCGTTGGTCAGCAGAGCCTCGGTGGAGACATCGCCGGAAACCAGCTTGACAAACACGCCGTTGTTGCGGGGATCCAGACGAGTAACCAGACCCATCATCAGCTCCTGGGTCTGCTTGGTGAACTCGTCGTAAACCATGTTGCGCTCGGCCTCACGGATGCCCTGAATGATGACCTGACGAGCGGTCTGGGCGGCGATGCGGCCAAAGTTCTTGGTCTTCAGCTCCTTGCTCACCACGTCGCCCAGCTGGGCATGGGGAAGAATCTTGCGGACATCTTCCAGCGCAATTTCGGTGTCAGGATTATCCACTTCCTCTACGACCTCACGCTTGAGAATCATGCGGATGCTGTTTTTGCTCTGGTCAGCGATGATAACCAGGTTATCGCCCACGCCCTCGTGGTCACGCTTATAAGCGGAGAGCAGAGCCTGCTTGATTTTGTCAAGCATATATTCTTTTTTAATGCCCTTTTCCTGCTCGATCATGTCGAGAGCGAGGAAAAACTCTCTTGCGTCATCCTCGGGGGTGGGGCCTTTTTTTTTGACTACCTTTCTAGCCATGTCACAGCTTCAACTCCAATCAAAAAATTCGGAAGGGGGGAAATCAGAATTCAATATACAGACGGACTCTGCCGATTTCCTTCTTTTCGAAGGTGATCTCGGAGCCGTCGGGCTGGGTGATGGTCACGTTACCGGCCTCATAGCCGACCAGCTCGCCGTGGAATTCCTTCTGGCCGTCCCGGGGACGATACAGGCGGACTTCTACCTCTTCGCCCATGCACGCTTCGAAGTGGGCGGGCTTGGTCAGGGCACGATCTGCGCCAGCAGAGCCGACCTCCAACACATAGCTTCCCTCAATGGGGTCGTGTTCATCCAGCAGGTCGCTGAGGGGACGGCTGACAGCTTCGCACTGGTTGATGTCAACGCCACCCTCGCAGTCGATGAAGACACGCAGATACCAGGTACCGGCTTCACGGACATATTCCACGTCCCAGAGGGTACAGCCTGCTTGCTCCACAAGGGGGAGAGCCAGCTCTGCGGTCAGTTCAGTCACTTTTTTCATGTGTACACCTCAGAAAATACGTTGTAAGAAGTCAATAGAAAAGAGCGGAACCGGGGTTCCACTCTTATCGTTGATGCTATCTTATGCTGTTATCTTAACACGGAAGAACGGAAAAATCAAGAGGGTTTGGAAGGAGAATGCAAAAATGTTTCACGAAAGAACCACCGAAGAGGGGAAGATTCCAGCAAAAACCACCAATTCCCCGGTAGGATGGAAAGAATTACAGGATTTTCAGGCCGTCGCCGTCGATATCCACCACCAGCTCTGTGCCGGGAGCGATGTCCTCCGCAATGATTTTCCGACCCAGCAGGGTTTCCACGCTGTGCTGCACATAGCGGCGCAGGGGGCGGGCACCAAAGGCGGGATCATAGCTCTCATCCACGATGAAGCGCTTGGCGGAATCGGTCAGCGTGACATGCAGCTGCTTATTCTGCAAGCGGTGGTTCAAATCGGAAACCAGCAGGTCAATGATGCCGGTGATATTTTCCTTGGTCAGCGGCTTGTAGAAGACGATTTCGTCCAGACGATTCAAAAATTCTGGGCGGAAGGAACGCTTGAGCAGGGCTTCCACCTGCTCCCGAGCGGTTTCGGAGATTTCGCCCTCCCCGTCGATGCCGTCGAGCAGATATTGACTGCCCAGGTTCGAGGTCAAAATGAGGATGGTGTTTTTGAAATCGACCGTGCGCCCCTGGCTGTCGGTGATGCGGCCATCATCCAGCACTTGCAGCAGGACGTTGAACACATCGGGATGAGCCTTTTCCACCTCGTCGAAGAGGACGACGGAATAAGGCTTGCGGCGGACGGCTTCGGTCAGCTGGCCGCCTTCCTCATAGCCCACATAGCCGGGAGGTGCTCCGATGAGACGGGAAACGGAGTATTTCTCCATATATTCGCTCATGTCGATGCGAACCATGTTCTTTTCGCTGTCAAAGAGGGATTCGCTCAGAGCCTTTGCCAGCTCGGTTTTGCCCACACCGGTCGGACCGAGGAACAGGAAGGAACCAATGGGGCGGTTGGGATCCTGAATCCCCGCACGGCTGCGGAGGATGGCCTCGGTGACACGTTGCACGGCCTCGTCCTGGCCAATGACACGCTGATGGAGGATGTGATCCAGATGGAGCAGCTTATCCCGTTCGCTTTCCATCAGCTTGGCCACGGGAATGCCCGTCCAGCGCTCAATGATGCGGGAAATTTCCTCTTCTGTCACCCGGTCACGCAGCAGAGAACGCCTTTTGCCCTCTGCGGCGTAAGCCTCCTCCTGTTCCAGCTCCTTTTGCATGGCGGGAAGTCTGCCGTACTGAATTTCACCGGCCTTGCCATAGTCGCCGTCACGCTGGGCACGCTCCAGCTGGGCTTTTGCTTCCTCGATGTCCTGACGGAGCTTTTGTACACGGCCAATGGCGTTCTTTTCGTTGTCCCACTGTGCCTTTTTCTCGTTGAATTCGCTGTGCAGGTCGGCCAGCTCCTTCTGAATGGTGGCCAAGCGCTCTAGAGAGAGCTTGTCGCTTTCCTTTTTCAGGGCGGCTTCCTCAATTTCGTGCTGAATGATTTTACGGGAAATGACATCCAGCTCGGTGGGCATGGAGTCCATTTCGGTGCGAATCAGGGCGCAGGCTTCGTCAATTAGGTCAATGGCCTTGTCCGGGAGGAAACGGTCTGTGATATAGCGGTTGGAGAGGGTGGCGGCGGCAATCATGGCTCCGTCGTGAATCTGTACGCCGTGGAAATTCTGATAGCGCTCCTTGAGGCCACGGAGGATGGCAATGGTATCCTCAACGGTGGGTTCGTTGACCATCACGGGCTGGAAGCGGCGCTCCAAGGCGGCATCCTTTTCGATATACTGGCGGTACTCGTTGAGGGTGGTTGCGCCGATGCAGTGCAGCTCACCACGAGCCAGCATGGGCTTGAGCAGGTTGCCTGCGTCCATGGAACCCTCGGTCTTGCCTGCGCCGACGATGGTGTGCAGCTCGTCAATGAAGAGCAAAATGCGACCGTCGGACTTTTTGACCTCCGTCAGCACGGCTTTCAAACGTTCCTCAAACTCGCCCCGGTACTTGGCTCCGGCAATCAGAGCGCCCATGTCCAGAGAGAAAATGGTTTTATCCTGGAGGCTCTTGGGCACGTCGCCCCGGACGATGCGCTGCGCCAGACCTTCCACCACGGCGGTTTTGCCAACGCCCGGCTCACCGATGAGGACGGGATTGTTTTTGGTCTTGCGGCTCAGAATACGAACCACGTTTCGAATCTCGTCGTCACGTCCAATGACCGGATCCAGCTTGTTGGCACGGGCACGCTCCACCAAATCGGTACCGTATTTTTTCAGGGCATCATAGGTGCCTTCGGGGTTGTCACTGGTCACACGCTGGCTGCCTCGGACGCTGCTCAACGCCGCCAGCACCTTTTCCCGGTTGATGCCGTAGGTCTGGAAGAGCTTTTTCAGTGGGGAAGCGGCGGCCTCCAGCAGACCCAGAAACAGATGCTCTACAGAAAGATATTCATCTTTCATCTGGTCGGCGGCACGGTCGGCGGCGTTCAGAGCCTTGTCCATATCGGGGGAGATATACACCTTTCCCGGCTCCCGCCCCCGGCCAGAGACACGGGGCATCCGTTCCATCTCCTGCTTGACGGCGGCCTTCAGGCTGTCGGGGTCAGGGCCGATGGCGGTGATGAGCTGAGGAATCAAGCCGCTTTCCTGATCCAGCAGGGCATAGAGCAGGTGGAGCTGCTCCATCTGAGGATTGCCATACTCCACAGCGATGGATTGAGCGGACTGGAGGGCTTCATTGGTTTTCTGCGTAAAATTCTTGTTTGTCATAGGAATTGGTTCCTTTCCGACCGGAGTGCTAAAAAACGCTTCGGTCTCTCTCTGATTTGGCTATAGTATAATTCGAATGACGGGAAATGTGTGAATAAATTGTGAACAAGCTGTGAATTTTTAGCAGACGTTTGGTTAGAGTGCTAATACTTGCGGGCGATACCCCCTGTGGCCTGAGTGGTATCAAGGCATATCGAGCCTGATACAGCTTTTTTATGGAATATTTCCATTGCCCCACCCATCAAACTATGATAAAATGCCATTTACAGGCTCCAAAGCCTGATTTTTACCGAAAATTCCACGACTGACTGTGCAATAGGAGAGTAAAATGAACTTCGTACCCTATAACGCAACCGTTGCCAAGCGGGAGCCTGTCAAATATACCCTTGTTCCCCTGAACGCAGACCTCATTCCCCAGGTTGCCGAGATTGAGCGGCAGAACTTCTCCCACCCCTGGACAGAGGCCATGCTCACCAGCCAGCTGGATAATATGCTGGCCTCCATCATCTGTGCCCTGGGCGAAAACGGCGTGGTGCTGGGCTATGCCGGTGTCACGGTGGTGGCCGGTGAGGGATACATTGATAACATCGCCGTCCGCCAGGAGTACCGCAAGCAGGGCATTGCCTCCGAGCTGCTGGGCGTTTTCCTGCGCTTTGCCAAGGCGCAGAACCTTCACTTCCTGACGCTGGAGGTGCGTGTTTCCAACACCGCCGCCAAGCAGCTTTACATGAAGCACGGCTTTGCCCAGGTGGGTCGCCGCAAGAACTACTATGACGACCCCAAGGAGGATGCCATCCTCATGACCCGTTACTTTGGAGAAAACATCCCAGAATTTGACCAAGAAGGAGGAATCGTCCAGTGATTATCCTTGCTGTGGAATCCTCCTGCGATGAAACCGCCGTCTCTGTGGTGAAGGATGGCCGCACAGTGCTTTCCGATGCCATCGCTTCTCAGGTCGATATGCACACCCTTTATGGTGGTGTGGTTCCTGAAATCGCCTCCCGTAAGCATTTGGAAGCCATTTATTCTCTGGCTGACCGGGCGCTGGAGGAGGCCGGCATCACCCGGAAGGACATCGACGCCGTAGCCTGCACCTATGCGCCCGGCCTCATCGGTGCTGTGCTGGTGGGGGTCAACTTCGCCAAGAGTGTTGCTTATGGTCTGGGCGTGCCCCTCATTCCCGTTCACCATGTCCGGGGTCACATTGCCGCCAATTACATCACCCATCCTGATTTGGAACCGCCCTTCCTGTGCCTGTGCTGCTCCGGTGGTAACACGCTCTTGGTGGATGTGCAGGATTACACCACCATGCGTCTGCTGGGCGCTACCCGGGACGATGCGGCGGGGGAATGCTTTGATAAGGTTGCCCGGGTGCTGGGCATCGGCTACCCTGGCGGTGGCCCGATGGATCGGCTCAGTCAGGGCGGCGACCCGAAAAAATACCGCCTGCCTCGCTCCAAGGTAGACGGCGCTCCGCTGGATATGTCCTTTTCCGGCCTCAAGACGGCGGCTCTCAACCTCATCCACAACAGCCAGCAGAAGGGGGAGGAGCTGGATCTGCCCTCCTTCGCCGCCAGCTTTGCCCACGCCGTGGCGGATGAGCTGGTTCCCAGAACCATGCTGGCCGCCAAAGAGCTGGGATATGGTAAAATCGCCGCTGCGGGCGGTGTGGCCGCTAATTCCACCATCCGAAGCGAGCTGGAAAAAGCCTGCAAAAAGAGCGGTGACAAGCTGTTTCTGCCCAAGCTGTCCCTCTGTGGTGACAACGGCTGTATGATCGGCTGTCAGGGGTATTATGAATATCTGGCGGGTGTTCGGGGGGATATGACGCTGAACGGCTACGCAAATAAGAATATTGCTTTGTAATCAAGCAGCCTCTTACGGATGATTCGACAAGCAAAAAGGAAGCCCGGTTTTCACACTGAGCTTCCTTTTTTATGTTACGATTCGGTTGTGTTGGCGGGTGTTACACCGACCCACGGATTTTCAGCTCATAGCCCAGCATGGTCTGACGAACCGGCATTCTGCTGCCCTTGGGGTCAAGCATATCCAGCATCATGTGAGCGGCCTCTTCTCCGCTTTCTTCGTAAAAATAATGAACGGTGGTTAAAGAGGGATCCACCACCTGACCCGACCAGGTGTCACCAATGCCAACCACGGAAACATCCTCGGGCACTCGTTTGCCGTGCTTTTTCAATGCCCTGATGCAGCCAATGGCCATAGCATCTGTGGCGCAAACCACAGCGTCCATATCCGTAACCGTTTTCAAGAGTTTTTCCGTCATTTCGTAGCCGGAGTTTTGCTCGAAGGTGCCTTCCACAAAGACGATTTCTTCTTTGGAAATGCCATATTCTTTGCAGGCATCAATCAGAGCTTGCTTGCGGAGCTGTCCCACAGCGACGTCTCGTTCTGTCACGCCGATGTAGCAAAATTTGCGGCAGCCTTTTTTCAGCAGCATTTCGTCCAGCTCACGGGGTGCATCGTAGTCGTTATGGTATACACAGGGGAAACGTTTGTGCTTTTGTCCAACAAGAACCACGGGGATGCTGCTTTCTGAGAGCTTCTTTTCGTGTTCGGGAGTGATGATAGTAGCCAAAAGAATCACGCCTGCCACACGATTGGCACCGAAAAGCTCCAGATAATCCAACTCTCGTTTTTCGTTGTTGTCGGTGTTGGCCAGCAAAAACATATAGTTTTCTTCACTAAGCACCTTGCTGATGCCAGCGGTGACAGCGGCCACAGAATTGGAGTTGATTTTAGGGACAATAACGCCAATTTGCCGGATTTTTTTGGTTCGCAGCATCTGGGCATAGGTATCGGGACGGTAGCCGGTTTCTTCAATCACAGTGCGGATGCGAGCTTTTTTTTCCTGGCTGAGGCTTCCGCCATTGAGATAACGGGAAACGGCAGCATTGGAAACACCGGCAATCTTTGCGATTTCGTTGATGGTCATGAATGATAGCGTTCCTTTCCATGGGAGGAGTTCCGAAATGAAAAGAGAGCGAAGGGCTCTATGGTTCTGTAAACGATTTCGTTACCAAGTCAGTCTAACATAAAATCGTCAATTTGTAAATCAATTTTTTTCGCTTTTTTGTAGAAATTGCTGTCGGCACAGAGAAAAAGGAATCAGAGACGAGGTTTTTACAGGGTCAAGCCGTGGGGCATTTTGTGTCCCTGGTCATCCACGGTGACAAAGACAAATTCGCCCAGGCAGCAGGGCGCTTTGCTGATAAGCTCGATGCCTTCCACCTTGATGGAAATGCTGGTGGTGCCCAGCTTGGACACGGTGCCGGTCAGCTGGAGGATGTTGCCGGGAACCATGGGGCGGGTCAGTTTGGTGCTGTTGATGCCTGCCATGACGATATGGTCTGTGCTGTTCCAGATGCCCACGGCGGTGACAAAGGCGGTTTCAATCATCCATTCGGTCATTTGACCGGCATACAGGGTGCGGTGATGGTTCAGATGCTCCGGGCGGATCTGATGATGGGTGGTATAGGGAGCGGACATATGCTTCACCTTCCTATTGTTGTTTTGATGGTTTTTATTTTACTCTGTTTGACAAAAAATGCAACCATTTTAACAAAGAAAAGCAACGCATACAAAAGAAAAAACTGCGTTGGGGATATCCTCCCCACGCAGCTTCTTTTTGCGATTGTATGCTTTTTTATTGGGTATCAGTTTGGTGACGGGAATCACACCGTTCCAGCTGCCCCGCTGGGCGGAGTAATACGCTTTTTGTTCTTTTTTGGAGCGCTTTTCCATGGGAATCCATTTTTTCATGAGAATTTCCTTTCTGGTAGGATGGAAGGGAGAAAGAACCCTTCGTGTGGTTGGGGATGGCAGATGGCCGGAAAAAGGAAAAACCCTTTTGCGTTGCTGCAAAAGGGCTTTTGAATCAGAAACGAGAGATTACAGCTCAACCTTGCCGGTGAAATCGCCATTGATGACGTAATAAGCGGCGTTCTCTTCAGGCTTGATGTAGACCTGGCAGGACTTGACAGCCTTGCGACCCTGAGCAGCCTTAAAAGCAGCCTTTGCGTCAGCGACAATCTTCATAGCGTCGAACTCACGGCCAGCGAACTGGACATAGACCTCTTCCTTCTTAGCGGTAGCCTTCTTGACAGCGGTGGTAACGGTAGCAGCTGCATCAGTGGCAGCCTTCTTGGTAGCTTTAGCCATAATGTACAAACCTTTCTTTGAAGTATCAATCCGATAATGGACAAAAATGGGAAATAATAATCATTTTTCATGTGTTTTATTCAACACACAGCATATTATAGGCGAAAAGCCCTTATTTGTCAAATGTATAAATGAAGGAATATATACCAAAGAGAACAGTCAATTTTGTCAAAAAAGACAGCATTTCTATAAGATAGCTTTTAAGAAGCTTCCAAAAACGTGGAAAATCCGTCGAGAAAAGCCGCTTTTCGCTGTGGAAAGGAGAAAGAAAGGCTCTGCTCCCGGAGTGAGTCCAGAGAGCAGAGCCGGATTCATTTGTTAGGGTAACAGGAAAAGAGGAGGGGGCGTTTTACTTGAAGAAGGTCTCCTTCTCCCATGCAGCGCCGTCGGAGAAGTCAGCGCTCATAATCTTAGCCCGTTCTTCCACGTCTTCCAGCTTGGCCAGATACTGAGAGTCGAAGGGAGTCATAGCGGACTTTGCCTTGACGGTGGTCTGAACCAGCTTGGTGGTCTTGGTGGGATCCACGATGGTGCCAGCGCCGCCGACACAGCCGCCGGGGCAGCCCATGCCCTCCAGCAGATAGCCCTTATACTTGCCTGCCTTGGCCATCATCAGCAGCTTTTTGCACTCTGCCAGACCCTCGGCCTTGGCGATTTTGACTTCCATACCGGGATTGGTCTTTGCGATGACATGCTTCACAGCCTCAGCCACACCGCCGGAGACTGCGAAGCCGTAACCGTCGCCGGAAGCCTCATTGAAGGGCAGATATTCATTCTGGGGGATGTCAGCAAAGGAAACGCCCTTTGCTTCCATCATACCGGCCACTTCCTCGAAGGTCAGAACATAATCCACGTCGGAACGAATGGTGCGGCGCATTGCTTCCAGCTTCTTTGCGGCGCAGGGGCCGATGAAGGCAACTTTGCAGCCGGGATGCTCCTTCTTGATGAGACGGGCGGTCAGAACCATGGGGGTAAGCGCCATGGAGATGTTCTTTTCCATCTGGGGGAAGTTCTTCTTTGCCAGAGCAGCCCAGGCGGGGCAGCAGGAGGTGGCCATGAAGTCCAGCTTGGAGGGCACTTCCTCCACAAAGTCACGGGCTTCCGCTACGGTGCAGAGGTCAGCGCCGATGGAGACTTCCACAGCGTCCTCAAAGCCCATGCGCTTGAAGACAGCACGCACCTTTTCGTTGCAAGCATCGCCCCACTGACCCACAAAGGCGGGAGCAACGGCGGCGTAAACGGGAACGTCGCTTTTCAGGGAAGTGATGCACTGGTAAATCTGGCTCTTATCCACAATTGCGCCGAAGGGGCAGGAGACCAGGCACTGACCACAGGAAACGCACTTGTTCTGGTCGATTTCTGCACGACCCAGCTCGTCATTTTTGATTGCGCCAGCGCCGCAGGCACGGGTGCAGGGGCGCTCCTGCTTGATGATGGCGCTGTAGGGGCAGGCGGCCACGCACTTGCCGCACTTGATGCACTTGCTCTCGTCGATGGTGGACTTGCCGTTGACCATGGAAATGGCGTTCTTGGGGCAGACCTCCATGCAGGGATGCTCCAAACAGCCCTGACAGCCGTTTGTGACCATCACTCGCTTTTCGGGGCAGGCGTTGCAGGCAAACTTAATCACGTTAATCAGCGGGGGAGTGTAGTAGCGCTCGCCGGTGGCGGCCTCTTCCAGACCGGCGCTCAGAGGTCCGCCCTGGCTGGCGGGACGATAGGGAAGACCCATGGCGGTGCGCAGGCGCTCGCCCAAAACGGCTCTCTCCAAGAAGATGTTAGAACGGAACTTGTTGTGTTCGCTGGGCAGCATCTGATAGGGCAGCTGGTCAAATTCTTCCTTGCTGCCGCCTTCGTAGGCAAAACGAGCCACTTCAGTAAACACCATGTGGCGGATTGCGGTTTTGTTGGAATACAGTCCTCTCATAAGCAGTCTCTCCTTTGCAATATAACACATCTGTTTTGCGATTCTTCCGCCAGCAGCCATAGAGCGGGAGAATCGTTATTATTTTCACAAACTCAGTATAACACAGAACAAGCTGGCAGGCAATCCGATTTTTAGAAGAAATAGTTCGTTTTTTTCTATAGGCAATACCGTATAATAGGGATGTGTGTATTGCGCAGTCATTTTGCTTCCAAATTTGTTGGGAAATCCGCAGGAATACTTGATGTATTGCAAGGGTTTAGCGGTAAATTTGGGAGTGAAAGGACAAGCAAGACACACATTCGACTATTGTGCGGTGTTGCCTATAAAGTTGGCAGGTTCCATTTGTATTTTCTAGCGAGCACACGGAGGAGCAAGGTGGTCAGGATACCGCAAATCATGGCGAGATTTTCGTGACCTGCGCCATAATGAATGCTGCAATAGACCACCGAACCGGCAATGGCGGCGATGGCGTAGATGTACTTGGTCAAAATAAAGGGAATTTCCACCAAAATGATATCACGGAGCAGGCCGCCGCCGCAGGCGGTTGTCATGCCCATGCACAGCACCAAAAACCAGCTCATACCATAGCCGTCAGCAATGGCGACCTGACAGCCAGAGACCGCAAACATCCCCAGTCCGGCGGCATCCACCAGACTGTTGATAAAATTCACTTTTTCTTCTTCTTTTTCGTAGATATCCCAGTGATAGCGAAAGAAAAAGAAGACCAAAAGGGCAGTGACGGTGGAAATGGTCAGATCGGGCCAGTTGGTGAACAGCGCCGGGGGACAGTGCCCCAGCAGCACGTCACGAATCATGCCGCCGCCCATGGCCGTAATGACGGACAGAAAGACAATGCCGAACAGGTCGGCCTTTTTCTTGCAGGCGACCATAGCGCCGGACATGGCGAAAGCCGCCGTGCCCAGCCGATCCACCAGGAGAAAAGCAAGATCAGGAATCATGCTTGTGTCCTCTTGTGGGTATCATCCAACGGAACATCAGGATTCCAGAATCCAACGGATCATTTCATCCCGCTCTTCGGCGCTGTCAGCTACCACGATAAAGAAATCATCTCCCATGGTTCCGGCCAAAATGCCCTGCAAACGGCCCGAATCTTTCACTCGCCAGCCATAACGGGCGCACACCTCGTCGTGAGAGTGCCAATAGCGAATCTCATCCCAGCGGCCAATGTAGGCGCAGAAGAAACGCTGCCCGTCATAGCCGTGACGAGGCTCATCGTAGCAAATCATATCCGCCCACAGCTGATAATAGTCAGCGCTGGTGGCGTAGTTCATCATGTCGGGGGTATAGCCGCCCGCCGGACGCATATTCACTTCCAGACCCACGATGTCGCCCACCTTGCCCAAACCTTCCTTGGCTTCCGTCAGGCGGAAAAATTCCAGATGGAAGGAACGCTTTTTCAGGCCGAAGGACTGGAGCACTGCTTTGCCAGCCTCCAGCATATCCCAGGGCACGTCCTTGAGCACAGAGTAATACATGGGGCCGTGATTGTGAACCATGTCCATAATCGAGATGGTGGTCACATGGTTGGCACAAAAGACAATCTCTCCCTTGCCGTTGACAATGCCGTCAAAGGCGGATACCTCGCCGGAAACGAACTCCTCCATGATATACTGGGTGTCCAGCTCCATATCCAGCAGGCGGTAGAGATCCTCGTCACAGCGAAGGGTCATATTGCCCGCTGCGCCCACGCCGTTGTCCGGCTTGGCCACCATGGGATATCCCACGGTGCGGGCAAAGTCAAGGGCGGCCTGACGGTTGCCGTCGAGCAGATGCCAGCGGGCGGTAGGGATGCCAGCCTTGGCATAGTATTCCTTCATAGCAGATTTGTGCTTGAATTTCTGCATATCATCCGGTTGAAGACCGCTGGTGATGTGGAAATCCTGACGAAGACGGGCATCCTGCTCCATCCAATACTCGTTGTTGGATTCCAGATAATCAATTTTGCCATATTTAAAGGTAAAATAGGCCACGGCACGGAGCATCTGGTCATAATCCGCCATATCGCTGACTTTGTAATACTCCGTCAAAGCGTTTTTCAGCTCAGGATGCAGCAGATCATAGGCGCAGTCGCCGATGCCCAGCACATTCACACCGTTGCCCTTGAGCCGCTGGCAGAAGTGGCGGTATACAAAGGGAAACTGAGGGGAAATAAAAACGAAATTCATAGAGTCTCTCTCCTTCTTGATGGGATACTGCTTGGATAATAAAACAGTATACCCGAAAAATGGTTCGCCTGCAATAAAAAACTGAGCCTCACCGAAGCGAGGCCCAGCAAAAATGAAATTCAGAGAAAGAGGAAGGATTAGTCGAGGGTCAGCTCGTCGTCTTCCTCGAAGTCAATATCCAGGGACAGATTCTCCTCGGAATCAGCCTCGTCCTCCACGATGGGAGCGGAAGCTTCTTCCTCAAAGAGCTCAGAGTCATCCGTGGACTCCTCAGCGCCGGGGACAATCACATCGCCCTCGTCGTTCATCAGGTCGTCGTAACGGAACTCCTTCAGACCGGTACCAGCGGGAATCATCTTACCGATGATAACATTTTCCTTGGTGCCGTTGAGAACGTCGATTTTGCCGTTGATAGCGGCCTCGGTCAGAACCTTGGTGGTTTCCTGGAAGGAAGCGGCGGACAGCCAGGAATCCGTTGCCAGAGCAGCCTTGGTGATACCCAGCAGCAGACGAGTGCAGGTGGGCAGAACCAGGGGAGCGCCGTCCTCACGGGTTTCACCAGCGTCAATGCGAGCCTGAACAGCGTCACGGGCATCCTCAAAGCTCATCAGGCTGATGTTAGAGCCGGACAGCAGGATGGAGTCACCAGCGTCCTCCACACGGACACGGCGCATCATCTGGCGGCAGATGACCTCAATGTGCTTGTCGTTGATGTCAACGCCCTGAGAGCGGTAAGGCTTCAGAACTTCCTTAACCAGGTACTCATGCAGCTTGTGGATGCCCTGGATGCGGAGAACGTCCTGGGGATACAGAGCGCCGGGAACCAGCTGGAAGCCCTTTTCGACCGTCTCGCCGGTCTTGACACGAATCTGTGCCTGGGGCAGCATATAGGTGCGGGTATCGCCGTCATCGGCGGTGATGGTCACGCTGACCAGAGTGCCCTTGTGCTGCTCGCCCACGGTGCAGCGACCAGAAATTTCAGCCAGCTGAGCCATTCTCTTGGGACGGCGTGCCTCGAACAGTTCCTCAACTCGGGGAAGACCCTGGGTGATATCGCCTGCGCCGCCTTCGCCGCCAGCGACACCGCCGGTGTGGAAGGTTCTCATGGTCAGCTGAGTACCAGGCTCACCGATGGACTGAGCGGCGATGATACCGACAGCTTCGCCCAGGCCCACACGCTCCTGGAGAGCCAGGTTCAGGCCGTAGCACTTGGAGCAGACACCACGACGGGCACGGCAGTTAAGAACGGTGCGAACCTTTGCCTCATGGATGCCGTGTGCCTCCAGGAAGGGAGCGTCCTCGGCAAAGACAATGGTTTCGGTGTTGTAGGTGCGGCCGGTTTCGGGGTTGTACATAGGCTCGCCGGTGGCGGGATCCAGAATGGGCTCTGCCAGATAGCGGCCATTGATACGCTCGCCGAAGGTCTCAATGACCTGACCGTTTTCAGCGATTTCATAGACGAGGATGCCATCATTGGTGCCGCAGTCCCATTCACGGACAATCACGTCCTGAGAAACGTCAACCAGACGGCGGGTCAGATAACCAGAGTCTGCGGTACGCAGAGCGGTATCAGCCAGACCCTTACGAGCGCCTCGGGAAGAAATGAAGTACTCCAGGACGGACAGACCCTCACGGTAGTTTGCCTTAACGGGGATTTCGATGGTCTTACCGGCGGTGTTGGCCAACAGACCACGCATACCTGCCAGCTGACGAATCTGAGCCTGAGAACCACGAGCGCCAGAGTCTGCCATCATAAAGATGGGGTTGTACTGATCCATGGACTTGGTCAGAGCGTCAGAGACGTTCTTGGTGGTCTTCTCCCACTCCTTCACGACCAGACGATAACGCTCTTCGTCGGTCAGCAGACCACGGCGGTACTGACGCTCAATCTTGACGACCTGACGTTCAGAAGCGGCGACCATGGCATACTTGGACTGGGGGATGGACATATCATAGATGGAAACGGTCAGAGAACCGATGGTAGAGTAGTGATAACCCTGCGCCTTGATGCCGTCCAGCATGGTGGCGGAGGTGGCGAAACCGTGGCGCTTGATGCAGGCGGAAATAATCTTGCCCAGCAGCTTCTTGCCGCAGATCTCGTTGATTTCCGGCTCCAGAGCGGTTTCGGGGTTGCTGCGGTTCTTGAAGCCCAGATCCTGGGGAACCTGGTCGTTAAAGATCAGACGGCCAACGGTGGTGCGAACCATGCGGGTAATCATCTCGCCGTTGCACATACCGGTGCGGCGAACCAGAATGGGCTCGTGGATGTCCAGATCGTCACGGTTGATGGGAGCGGTCAGGTCAATGGTGGTGTGCAGCTCCTTGGAGCGGTGCAGCAGACCCTCTTCGTAAGCCAGACGAGCTTCCTGGTCGCTCTCGTAGCACTTGTAAATCTCCTGGGGCAGCTCCTCGCCCTTCTCCAGAGCGGCCTGGCACAGCAGAGCGTCGGTCTTAATCCAGGGCTGATAGCGCTTGGGGTTGGTGTCATGCACCCAGATATACTCATCGGGAGCGATGGTACCGGTTTCCATGGCGGCCACAGCATCGGCGCAGGTCTGGAAGCACTTGTCCTCAATGACAGGAGGATCCTTCTCAAAGGTCAGGTAGTAGGAACCCAGAACCATATCCTGAGAGGGGGTGGTGACGGGGCCGCCGTCCTGGGGACGGAGCAGGTTGTTGGCGGAGAGCATCAGCACACGAGCCTCGGCCTGTGCCTCAGCGCTCAGGGGGACATGGACTGCCATCTGGTCGCCGTCGAAGTCGGCGTTAAAGGGAGTGCAGACCAGAGGATGCAGCTTCATGGCACGGCCTTCCACCAGAACAGGCTCAAAGGCCTGGATGGACAGACGGTGCAGGGTTGGAGCACGGTTCATCATGACGGGATGATCCTTAATGACGAACTCCAGAGCATCCCAAACCTCGGGACGACCCTTGTCCACCATCTTCTTGGCGGATTTGATGTTGTTGGCAGCGCCGTCCTGAACCAGCTTCTTCATGATGAAGGGGCGGAACAGCTCCACAGCCATTTCCTTGGGCAGACCCATCTGGTAGATTTTCAGCTCGGGGCCGACAACGATAACGGAACGGCCAGAGTAGTCCACACGCTTACCCAGCAGGTTCTGACGGAAACGACCCTGCTTGCCCTTCAGGAAGTCAGAGAGGGACTTCAGGTTGCGGTTGTTTGCGCCGGTGACGGCACGACCACGGCGGCCATTGTCAATCAGAGCGTCAACAGCTTCCTGGAGCATACGCTTCTCATTGCGGACGATGATTTCAGGGGCACGCAGCTGCTGGAGGCGCTTGAGGCGGTTGTTGCGGTTGATGACACGGCGGTACAGATCATTCAGGTCGGAGGTAGCGAAACGGCCACCGTCCAGCTGAACCATGGGACGCAGCTCTGCGGGCAGAACGGGCAGAGCCTCGATAATCATCCACTCGGGACGGTTGCCGGACTGGAGGAAAGCGTCCACAACCTCCAGACGCTTGACGATACGAGCCTTTTTCTGACCGGCAGCCTTTTTCAGCTCCTCACGGAGGCTTTCAGACAGCTCGGCCAGGTCGATATCCTCAAGAAGCTTCTTGACGGCCTCAGCGCCCATTCCGGCGTCAAAATCGTCCTCATACTTCTCCCGCATATCACGGTATTCCTTCTCAGACAAAATCTGATTTTTGGAAAGGGGCGTGTTACCGGGCTCAGTAACAATATAGGAGACAAAGTACAGAACTTTCTCCAAAATTCTGGGGGAAATATCAAGGATCAGACCCATACGGGAGGGAATACCCTTGAAATACCAGATGTGAGAGACAGGGGCGGCCAGCTCAATGTGACCCATGCGCTCACGGCGAACCTTCGCACGGGTGACTTCCACGCCGCAGCGGTCGCAGACCTTGCCCTTGAAACGGATCTTCTTATATTTACCACAATGGCACTCCCAGTCCTTGGTCGGGCCAAAGATGCGCTCGCAGAACAGACCGTCCCGCTCGGGCTTCAGGGTGCGGTAATTGATGGTCTCGGGCTTCTTGACTTCGCCGTAGGACCATTCCCGGATCTGATCGGGAGAGGCAACAGAAATTTTAATAGCGTCAAAATCAGGACAACTCATATCTCAATCTACCTCCTTCTTATTCCTCATCCATATCGTCAGCGTCGTCAACGAACAGGTCGCCATCCTCGAAGGTGATGTCAGCGGTGACGCTGCCGTCCTCTTCCATGTTGCCGGTGGTGAAACCGTGGCTTGCGTATTCGCTTTCGCTGCTGGTGTAGGAGAAATCGCTGTTATCGTCGTCATAACGGCGGTTCTGGGGGATATCGTCGTCTTCGTCCTCCTTCAGCTCCACGTCAGCGCCGTTCTTATCCAGAATGTGGATATCAAGGCACAGAGCCTGGAGTTCCTTCATCAGGACCTTGAAGGATTCGGGCACGCCAGCCTTGGGCACGTTCTTGCCCTTGACAATGGCTTCGTAAGCACGGACACGGCCGGTCACGTCGTCGGACTTGATGGTCATCATTTCCTGGAGGCAGTAAGCAGCGCCATAAGCTTCCAGAGCCCAAACTTCCATCTCACCGAAGCGCTGGCCGCCGAACTGAGCCTTACCACCCAGAGGCTGCTGCGTGACCAGGCTGTAGGGGCCGGTGGAACGGGCGTGAATCTTATCGTCAACCAGATGGTGCAGCTTGAGGAAGTAAACGTAACCAACGGTAACGGGGTTATCGAAGCGCTGACCGGTGCGGCCATCGTAGAGCCAGCTCTTGCCATTGTCGTTCAGACCGGCCTGACGCAGCAGCTCCTGAATGTCCTTTTCGTTTGCGCCGTTGAAGATGGGGGTAGCGACCTTCCAGCCCAGGGTCTTGGCGGCGTAGCCCAGATGAACCTCCAGCACCTGACCGATGTTCATTCGGGAAGGAACGCCCAGGGGGTTCAGGACGATATCCAGGGGAGTGCCGTCGGGCAGGAAGGGCATATCCTCCACGGGCATGATGCGGGAAACAACACCCTTGTTACCGTGGCGGCCTGCCATCTTGTCGCCCACGGAGATCTTACGCTTCTGGGCGACGTAAACACGGACGCACTGGTTGACACCGGGGCCGAGCTCATCGCCGTTCTCACGGGTGTAGACCTTGACATCAATAACGGTGCCATATTCGCCGTGACGCATCTTCAAAGAGGTATCACGAACCTCACGAGCCTTTTCACCGAAGATGGCACGCAGCAGGCGCTCCTCAGCGGTCAAATCGGTCTCGCCCTTGGGAGTGACCTTACCGACCAGAATATCACCGGTGTGAACCTCAGCGCCGATGCGGATGATACCACGCTCATCCAGGTCTTTCAGAGCGTCCTCGCCGACGTTGGGGATATCACGGGTGATTTCCTCGGGGCCGAGCTTGGTGTCACGGGCTTCCAGGTCGTATTCCTCGATGTGGATGGAGGTGAACACGTCCTCCTTGACCATGCGCTCGGACAGCAGCACAGCGTCCTCGTAGTTGTAACCTTCCCAGGTCATGAAGCCCATCAGGATGTTACGACCCAGAGCAACCTCGCCGTTGCTGGTGGAGGGGCCGTCAGCCAGAGTCTCGTTCTTGACAACACGCTGACCCACGTCCACAATGGGGCGCTGGTTGATGCAGGTGGTGTGGTTGGAGCGGGTGAACTTGGTCAGCTTGTAGGTCTTGACCAGCTGCATCTCCACGTTGATGCCCTTGCGGACGGGAACGGGAGTGTCATAGCGGACGGTAATATAGTTGGCATCGACACGCTCAATCACGCCGTCTGCCTCAGCCAGCACGCAGACCTCAGCGTCCTGGCAGTTTTTGTACTCCTGGCCGGTGGCGACGATGGGAGCCTCCGTAACCAGCAGAGGCACGGCCTGACGCTGCATGTTTGCGCCCATCAGTGCACGGTTTGCGTCGTCGTTTTCCAGGAAGGGAATCATTGCGGTTGCCACGGACACCATCATCTGGGGAGAAACATCCATGTAGTCCACATTCTTGCGGTCCACGTCCATGATGTCGTTCTGGTGGCGGCAGGTGATACGGGCGTTGACCAGATAGCCGTTTTCGTCCACAGGCTCGGTGGCGGGGCAGACGGTGAACTGGTCTTCGATATCGGCGGTCATATAGGTGACTTCATCGGTGACGAAGCCGTCCTTCTCCACACGGCGGTAGGGGGTCTCAATGAAGCCGTAGCGGTTGACACGGGCGAAGGAGGCCAGGTAGGAGATCAGACCGATGTTGGGGCCTTCGGGAGTCTCAATGGGGCAGAGACGGCCATAGTGGCTATAATGAACGTCACGAACGTCGAAGGAGGCACGCTCACGGGACAGACCGCCGGGACCCAGAGCGGAGATACGGCGCTTGTGGGTCAGCTCGGCCAGGGGGTTGGTCTGATCCATGAACTGGCTCAGAGGAGAGCTGCCGAAGAATTCCTTGATGGCGGCGGTGACAGGACGAATGTTAATCAGGGACTGAGGAGTCACGATATCCAGATCCTGAATGGTCATGCGCTCACGGATGACACGCTCCATGCGGCTGAAGCCAATGCGGAATTGGTTCTGGAGTAGCTCACCCACGCAGCGCAGACGGCGGTTGCCCAGGTGGTCGATGTCGTCCTTGGTGCCCACGCCGTTGGCCAGGCAGTTGAGGTAGTTGACGGAAGCGAGCATATCATCCACGATGATGTGCTTGGGCATCAGCTCATCGGCGTGCAGCTTGAGCTGCTTTTTCAGCTCCTCGCTGTCGCCCTGACACTGCTCATACAGCTCCTTGAACAGGGTGAAGCGGACGGGGACGGAAATACCAGCCTCTTCGGGGTCGAAATCCACATAGCTGGAGATGTCGATCATGGAGTTGGCGAAGACCTTGATGTTCTTCTTCTCGTGCTCACCCACAGTGATGGTGACTTCATTGACACCACGCTTTGCCAGCTCACGGGCACGCTCACGGGTCAGAACCTCACCGGGCATGGCGATGATTTCGCCCGTCCAGGGATCGACGACGGGCATAGCCACTTCCTGACCGACCAGACGGCGGGCAATGTCCATCTTCTTGTTGAACTTATAACGGCCAACAGCGGAGAGGTCATAGCGGCGGGGGTCAAAGAACATGGCCTGAATCAGGCTCTCGCAGGAATCCACCGTGGGGGGCTCACCGGGACGGAGCTTGCGGTAGATTTCCAGCATAGCCTCTTCATAGGTCTTGCAGGTGTCCTTCTCCAGGGTGGAGAGGATGCGCTCGTCCTCACCAAAGACCTCCAAAATCTCAGCATCGGTTTTCAGACCGATGGCACGCAGCAGGCAGGTGATGGGGATTTTGCGGTTTTTGTCGATGCGGACAAAAAATGCGTCGTTGTAGTCGGTTTCGTACTCCAGCCATGCGCCACGATAGGGGATGACGGTGGAGGTATAGGAGACGTTACCGGCTTTGTCGGCCTCCTTGCCGTAGTACATACCGGGAGAACGGACGATCTGGGAGACCACGACACGCTCTGCGCCGTTGATGACGAAGGTTGCGCCGTCGGTCATCAAGGGGAAGTCGCCCATGAAGATTTCCTGTTCTTTGATCTCGTCGGTCTCACGGTTGCGGAGACGAACCTTGACCTTGATGGGAGCGGCATAGGTTGCGTCTCTGGCCTTGCACTCCTCCACGGAGTACTTGGGAGGCTCGTCCATGGTGTAGTCGATGAAGGACAGCTCCAGGTTGCCCTGATAGTCGGTGATGCTGCCAACATCCTTAAAGACCTCACGCAGTCCCACGTCAAAGAACCACTGATAGCTCTGCTTTTGGATGTCCAGCAGCTTGGGCATATCAATGATGGTCTGTTTGCGCGCGAAGCTCTTTCTTAGGGTGTTGCCGAAGTATACGTCTTTAATCATAGATGATTCACACTCCGATCTCGTATTGCGCTGCCGCTTGCCGCCCGGTTGACGGCCTGGCAGCCGGAATTGGTCAAATTCCACAAAACAGCGTCCAGCGGGAAAGTTGAAACGCCCGGCTGGGTTGTGATAATAATTGTTTACCCTCTTGCTCTTTTCTCCCGAACGTGGTATCCTATCCTCACAGGGATGAGGGGTAGTGTGTCCACGTTAAGCCTATAAAGCAATTTATCGTACCATGCTGTCAACAATTTGTCAAGGGAATTTTGAGAAAATGGAGGATTTTTCTTCTGTTTTTTTATTTTTTGCTGATTTTCACGAACATCTGTTCGAATATAGAGGCGAAACAATGCGTAAAACAGGAAGGGAAACTTTTGAGAATGTCATTCGCTTTTGGAGGCTTGCCAAAGCGGAGGTTGTACAGCCTCCAAAGACAGAATTGACAGAAAATCCATTTCCTTTCCGCTCTCGCTATGCTATACTGGGCTTACCTAATAGAAAGGGGAACTCCCTGATGCTAAAAAAAGTGAATTCTAGTCTTACGTTCTTTATGTGGTTTTGCCTTTGGAGCAATCTGGGGCGTTTGGTTTGGACGTATTATGATTTTCGTGCCCACCCCAATCTCTATGCCATGCGCTCTGCACCTTGGTATCTCAGCTGTGTGCTCTATGCTCTGATAACCCTTGTCCTCCTGATTCCTGTGGTCATTGCAAAGCTCATCATCCGTCGCAAGCTGAACAACGAACAGGAAGATTGAAGGTGTAACTCTACCATTGGTGAAGGTGAAAAAGAGGGTGCCTGCTTTGCCGCAAGTACCCTCTTGGATTTTTTTGCTTTTGTTCGCCTCCAGCAATTGGCAACCTAACGATTGTCAGAGAAGGAAAAGAAAAAGCTCTCCAGAATTTCTTCCAGAGAGCTTTGGCAGCGGGAGAAGGATTCGAACCCTCACATACAGAGTCAGAGTCTGCTGTGCTACCCTTACACAATCCCGCTAAATGCTATGCTGCTTGGCTCAGTGCCTTGCAACAAGATGTATTATAACCACGAAACACCTGCTTGTCAACCCCTTTTTTGAAAAAATTCAAAAAAACTTTTGCGGCAATCGGTAAAAATCCGCAAAAAAATGAAAAAAAGAGTTGACAGGCTGCCAACCTTGTGGTATCTTTAATCTACCTGCGGTAGGGCAGTCCGGGCTGTTCGTTCTTTAGCGTCCAGCGGTTCCCTACAGGTCAAGATGCCAGCGCAGGGAGGCAGAACACTCTGCCGGACTCGTCAAGCCTATCAGAACCTGCGTCATTGCTGCGGGTGTACTGCGCTGGAGTTCGACAGAACAACCTGTTTCAGAGTTGTCTGCCGGAATTCCGGCGTTTTTGACGTTTTGAAACAGAACCACCAAATTTAAGGAGGTGCCGAATAATGGCCAAAGCAAAAGGCGGCGCACGCGTTAAGATCACTCTGCGTTGCAGCGAGTGCAAGCAGAGAAACTACAACACCATGAAGAATAAGAAGAATTCTCCTGACCGTCTGAAGATGAGCAAGTATTGCCCGTTCTGCAAGAAGCACACCGAACATAACGAGACTAAGTAAGTTTCTTTTCTAGGAGAAAGGTGTGTAACATGGCAAACAAAGCAAAAGAGCCCAAGAAGGGCAGCGACAAGAAGCCGAATTGGTTTGTCCGCCGCTGGCAGTCTTTCAAATCCTGGACTCATGAGATGAAAGTGGAGCTGAAAAAGGTTCATTGGCCCAATCGCTCCGAGCTGATCCGTGCTTGCCTGGCCGTTCTGGTCTGCGTGCTGGTCATCGGCGTTTTTGTCTGGGTGCTGGACGGCGTTGCTGCCGCAGTCATCAATGCACTGCTCCACCTGTTTAAGGGTTGAGGTGATTGGATATGGCTGAATGCGCAAAGTGGTATGTGGTTCACACATACTCCGGCTATGAGAACGCAGTGGCAAATACCATCATCAAGTATGTTGACAACCGTAACCTGCATGACCTGATTCATGAGGTAACAATCCCCATGGAAACCGTCACCGAGATCACCGATAACGGCCCCAAAGAGGTAACTCGTAAGGTCTTCCCCGGTTATGTGCTGGTTAAGATGGTTCTCACTGACGAAACCTGGCATATCATCCGCAACATTCACGGAGCAACCGGTTTTGTTGGTACTGGCAATAAAGCCATCCCCCTGACCGATGAAGAGATCATCGCACTGGGCGTCGAAAAGAAAGAGGTTAAGGTCGCTTATAAAGTGGGCGACCGGGTGCGTATTACAGACGGCGCACTGGAAACCTTCATCGGCGAAGTGGAAGAAATCGACATCGATAAGAATAAAGTCCGCGTGGTCGTTTCCATGTTCGGCCGGGAAACTCCCGTCGATCTGGAATTGGATCAGGTGGAGCTGGTCAAGGAAGATTAAAACTTCTTCCTCCATTATTTGAATTTTTTTACGATATATTAAGGAGGTTTTCCTCGTGGCACCTGCAAAGAAGAAGAAGATCACCGGCTATGTGAAGCTTCAGATCCCTGCCGGTAAAGCAACTCCCGCTCCTCCCGTTGGTCCCGCTCTGGGCCAGCACGGCGTGAACATTGCTGCATTCACCAAAGAATTTAACGAGCGCACCAAGAAGGATGTTGGCCTGATTATCCCCGTCATCATCACTGTCTATGCTGACCGCTCTTTCACCTTCGTTACCAAGACCCCTCCCGCAGCAGTTCTGATTAAGAAGGCCTGCAACATCGAGTCTGGCTCTGGCGTGCCTAACAAGACTAAGGTCGCTACCATCAGCAAGGCTGATGTCCAGAAGATCGCTGAGACCAAGATGCCCGACCTGAACGCCGCTTCTCTGGAGGCTGCTATGTCCATGATCGCTGGTACCGCACGCTCCATGGGCGTTGTCGTCGGCGACTGAGCATAAGGAGGTAAGACGAATGGGTAAGAAATATAACGACAGCCTGAAGCTGATCGAAAAAGGTAATCTGTATGACACCAACGAGGCTCTGGAGCTGGTCTGCAAGACCGCTAAGGCCAAGTTTGATGAGACCGTCGAGCTGCACCTGAAGCTTGGTGTCGATGGTCGTCACGCTGACCAGCAGGTTCGTGGCGCAATTGTCCTGCCCAACGGCACCGGCAAGACCGTCCGTGTTCTGGTCTTCGCTAAGGACGCACAGGCTGAGGCTGCAAAGGCCGCCGGTGCTGACTATGTTGGCGAGATGGATCTGGTCGAGAAGATCCAGAAGGAAAACTGGTTCGACTTTGACGTGGTCATCGCTACTCCCGACATGATGCGTTTTGTTGGCCGTCTGGGTCGTGTCCTGGGTCCCAAGGGTCTGATGCCCTCCCCCAAGTCCGGCACCGTCACCCCCGATGCTGCAAAGGCTGTCCGTGACGCTAAGGCCGGTAAGGTCGAGTATCGTCTGGACAAGACCAACATCATCCACTGCCCCATCGGTAAGGTCTCCTTCGGCACCGAGAAGCTGGAAGAGAACTTCAACGCTCTGGTTGGCGCTGTCATCAAGGCAAAGCCCGCCGCTGCAAAGGGTCAGTATATCCGTACCTGCACCGTCGCTTCCACCATGGGCCCCGGCGTCAAGGTCAACCCCGCAAAGCTGGGCTAATTCGCTCCGCTTCGGGTCAAAAAAGTGAAAAAATATGGCGGAATGGGTTGACAAATCTCTTCCGCCATATTATAATCATCAAAGCGTTCAAAGACAGCAGGTTCGAGAGAATAATGGTTCGTCCGCCTGCCGAGAGTGCAACAAGACAAGTTCAAAGTTTGTTTTGCTGCTTACTGTCCTCCTGTCTTTTGAACCGGAGGATTTTTTATTTGTGAGGTGAAAAAACTATGCCTAACGCAAAGGTTTTGGAGTCCAAGAAGGCTATTGTCGCCGCTCTGGAGGAGCAGCTGAAGGGTGCTGAGGCTGGCGTTCTGGTTGACTACTCCGGCATCACCGTCGAGCAGGATACCGAGCTGCGTAACGCTTGCCGTGCCGCTGGTGTCACCTACGGTGTCGTCAAGAACACCATGGTTCGCCGTGCTCTGGATGATACCGGCCTGTCTGAGCTGGATAACGTTCTCAACGGTAATACTTCTCTGGCTACCGGTGCTGAGGATCCCATCGCTCCCATCAAGACCATCGCTGACTTCGCTAAGAAGATGGGCGATGATAAGTTCCACATCAAGGCTGCCTTCATGGAAGGTAAGGTTCTGTCTCAGAACGAGATTGCACAGCTGGCTACCCTGTCCTCCAAGAAGGATCTGTATGCACAGCTGGTCGGTGTCCTGATGGCACCCATGGCCAACCTGGCTGCCGTCGTCAATGCTATTGCTGAAAAGCAGGAAGGCGGCGAGGCTGCTGCTGAATAAGCGCAGTCCACACTGTTTTAACGAGCGTATCCCGCTCAAACAATCTTTTTAAAATTGACGCTCTATTATAGGAGGTAAATACCATGTCTAAGATCACTGCTATTGTTGATGAGATCAAGGCTCTGTCTCTGCTGGAGGTTAAGGAGCTGACCGACGCTCTGAAGGAGACCTTCGGTGTCGAAGCTATCGCTATGGGCGCTGGCGCTGGCCCCGCTGTTGCTGCTGAGCCCGTCGAGGAGAAGACCGAGTTCGACGTCGTCCTGGCTGGCCTGGCTGACCCCAAGGCTAAGATCAAGGTCATCAAGATCGTCCGTGAGATCACCGGCCTGGGTCTGGCTGACGCTAAGGCTGCTGTTGAGAACGCTCCCACCACTCTGAAGGAAGCTGCTTCTAAGGAAGATGCAGACGCTCTGAAGGAGAAGGTCGAGGCTGTCGGCGGCAAGGTCGAGCTGAAGTAATTTTTCTTCAACTGAACAAAAAGCTGATTATTTGGGACGGGTTCATTGCGGTGAATCCGTCCTTTTTTGGGCTGTTCTGCCATTGTGCAGGGATAGCCGTAGCAGCAATTTGACCAATTCTGAATTTGGACTTGTTTTGACCTTGTGTTTTCCTCTTTTATGGGGTAAAATGATGGGTAACTGACACAAAGGCAGGGATTTTTTATGATGAACCCCAAACTGGAACGCATTCTCCCCCGCGTCCAGAAGCCCGCTCGCTATACCGGCGGCGAATACAACGAAATAATCAAAGACAAGGCAGAGGTAGACACCCGTTTTGCCTTCTGCTTCCCTGACACTTATGAGATTGGAATGTCCAACCTGGGTATGCGTATCCTCTACGGTGTCATCAACAACATGGAAGGTGTCTGGTGTGAGCGCTGCTTCGCTCCCTGGGGCGATATGGAAGAGGAAATGCGGAAGAACGATCTCCCCCTCTACGCTCTGGAAAGCGGCGACCCCCTGAACGAATTCGACATCATTGGTTTTTCTCTGGGCTATGAGATGGCTTACACCAATGTGCTGAATATGCTCGATCTGGCCCATGTGCCCATCCGCTGCGACCAACGAAGCGAAAAAGACCCCATCATTGTGGCGGGAGGAACCTGTGCAGTCAACGCCGAACCCATGGCGGACTTCATCGACGTGTTCTTCCTGGGCGAAGGCGAAGAGGTGGACTGCGAATTCATCGAGCTTTATCGCAAGGGGCGCAAAGAGGGCTGGTCTCGCCATCAGCTGCTGGTGGAAACCGCCAAGATTCCCGGCTGTTACGTTCCCACCCTCTATGAGGTCACTTATCAGCAGGACGGAACCATCCAGTCCATCACGCCCACCGAGGGCGCTCCCGCCAAGGTGACAAAGCGTATCATCAAAGACCTGGACAAGAGCTATTTCCCCACCCACACCATCATTCCTTCCACCGAAATCGTTCACGACCGAGTGATGCTGGAGCTCTTCCGTGGCTGCATCCGTGGCTGCCGCTTCTGTCAGGCCGGTTATTGCTATCGTCCTGTTCGTCCCAAGAGCGTGGATTTGCTGGTGCAGCAGGGAATTGAGAGTTGCCATGACTCCGGTTATCAGGAAATGACCCTTTCCTCGCTCTCTTCCAGTGATTACCGTGGTCTGACTCAGGTCTGTGACGGTCTGCTGGAATACTGCGAGCCGAGAAACATCAACCTGAATCTGCCTTCCCTCCGTGCGGACGGCTTCTCCATGAGCATCATGGATCGGTTGCAGAAGGCTCGCAAAACCTCCATCACCTTTGCTCCCGAGGCTGGCACCCAGCGCCTGCGTGATGCCATCAATAAAAACGTCACCGAGGAAGACCTGCTGAAATCCTGCGCCACCGTCTTTGAGGGTGGATGCAGCGCCGTGAAGCTTTACTTCATGCTGGGGCTGCCCACCGAGACCGACGAGGACGTGAAGGGCATTGAACAGCTGGCCACCAAGGTTTATTGGACTTGGCGGAACCATTCCTCCAACCGAGCCAGAGGCGTGAGAATCACCATTTCTACCTCCTTCTTTGTGCCCAAGCCCTTCACCCCCTTCCAGTGGGAGGAGCAGATTTCCATGCAGGAGTATCAGCGCCGAGTGGATTTGCTGAGAAGCTGCATCCATAACAAGTCCATTCAGTACAATTGGCACGAGGTGGACACCAGTTATATTGAGGCGGTGCTGGCTCGTGGCGACCGCCGAGTGGGTAAGGCCATCGAAGAGGTTTGGAAAACCGGTGGAAAGATGGATTCCTGGAGCGATTACTTTGTCTTCCAGCGCTGGTTGGATGCCTTCCAAGCCACCGGTATTGACCCCGATTTCTACGCCCGCCGTGTCCGTCCCGGCTGCGAGGTGCTGCCCTGGAGCATGATTGACGTGGGTGTCCGCCCGGATTATCTCATGCGGGAGCGGGAGCAGGCTTACAAGAGCGTGATTACCCCGGACTGCCGTGTGCGGTGCATGGGCTGTGGTGCCAACAAGCTGCTGCCCGGCGGTGTGTGCGACGAGGACAGGAGATAAGCGTCTTAGAGCCTATGATTTACACAAAAATGACCGTTGCCGCCATGAAGCTGGCCTATGAAGCGCACCATGGTCAGGTGGACAAAGGCGGCGTGCCCTATATCTTCCACCCCTTCCACCTGGCGGAGCAGATGGAGGACGAAATCAGCTGCGCCGCCGCTCTGCTCCATGACGTGGTGGAAGACACCAGCGTCACCCTTGCGGAGCTGGAAGCCCAGTTTCCGCCGGAGGTGACGGAGGCGGTGCGGCTGCTGACCCATGAAAAAGGCGTTGCCCAAATGAATTATTTGGCCGCTCTTGCCGTCAATCCTGTGGCAAGACGGGTGAAGCTGGCGGACATCGCCCACAACGACAACGCCCAGCGAGCCGCAGCCGGTGCGCCGCTCTCTGCTGAGACCCGAATCCGCCTGCATAAAAAGTATCAAACCGCCAGGGAATTTCTGCTCACCTTTGAACCATAACGAGGAAAAACCGCTATGCCGCCCAAAAAGACCTTTGGCAAGTCCGCCGGGACAGACCCAGGACTTGCCAAATTGAAAAAAGACCTGTCCGCCGGGACGCTTGGGAATTGCTACCTCTTTTACGGCGAAGAAGACTTTCTGCGGGATCACTATTTGGAGCAGCTCCGCAAAAAGCTCATCCCCAAGGGGATGGAGGATTTTAACCTCCACATTTTTCAGGGGAAGGATTTGGAGGTGCAAACTCTGATGGATGCCGTTGACGCATTTCCCATGATGTGCGAACGGACGCTCATCCTGGTTTATGACTACGACCTCTACAAAAGCGAGAGCCGCCGAGATGCTCTGACCGCCCTCTTTCAGGACATTCCAGAGCATGTCTGCCTGGTGTTTGTTTACGACCTGCTGGAGTACAAATCCGGCGGAAATACCAAGCTGGGCAAGCTGGTCAAAAGCAAGGCGGAGCTTGTCCACTTCCAGCCGCAATCCCAAAGCGACCTGAACGCCTGGATTCGCCGCAAGTTCAAGCAATATGGCAAGGAGATCGGCAACCCAGAGGCGGAGTATCTCACCTTCCTCTGTGGCGGTCTGATGACCGGCCTTTCCAGCGAGATTGACAAAATTGCTCATTATGCCTCCGGCGGAGGCATCACCAAGGAAGACATTGATGCCGTTGCGGAGCCGGTGCTGGATGCCAGAGTGTTTCAGATGACCGATGCCATCAGCGCCAAAGAGTTCCGAAAAAGTATGGAGCTGCTTTCTGACCTCTTCCTGATGAACACGGAACCCATCATGATTCTGTCTGTGCTGGGCAGGCAGATTCGTCAGCTTTGGTCGGCTCGTCTGGCGCTGGAAAATCGCATGAGCCAAAGTGACTTGGCCCTTGTGTGGGACATGAAAAGCAGCTGGCAGTCTCAAAGGATGATGGATTCCGCCCGCAGGTTTGATTTGCGCTGGTGTCGTCAAGCGGTGGTGATCTGCGCCGAATGCGATTTGGCCATGAAAAGCACCGGCTTGGACAGTGAGGAGCTGCTCACCGATTTGGTGCTCAAGCTGGCGCATCTGTGATGGTGCGCCGGGGTAGGGGAGAGCCGCCTCACCAACGCTCTGTCACTTTGTGAAAAAGTTCCTTTTTTATTGATATCAACAACAAACAACCCATGAATTTACTCAAAATCAAAGAAGCCATCGTTGTGGAAGGGCGTTATGACAAAAATACCCTTTCTCAGCTGGTGGATACCCTGATTCTCACAACCGACGGTTTTCAGGTGTTCAAGCGGAAGGACAAGGCCGCTTTGCTGCGTCAGGTGGCGGCCAAACGAGGCCTCATTGTGCTGACCGACAGCGACGGAGCCGGTTTTGTCATCCGTAACCATCTCAAAGGCATCATTCCTCCGTCCCAGCTCAAGCAATGCTACATTCCCGACCTCTTCGGCAAGGAAAAACGCAAAAAAAAGCCCGGAAAAGAGGGCAAGCTGGGTGTGGAAGGGATGCGCCCCGAGGTGCTGGAAGCGGCACTTCGTCAGTGCGGAGCCACTATTCTTGGTGAAACCGCTGCGCACACCTCCGGTGGGGAAATTACCAAACTAGATCTCTACCACCTGGGTCTTTCTGGCCGCCCGGACAGTGCCAGCCTTCGCCGGGACTTTCTGAAAGCCAACCATTTGCCGGAGCATCTTTCCGCCAACGCTTTGGTTCCGGTGCTCAACACCATTATGACCCGGGAAGAGCTGTTCCAGCAGTTCACCGAGGAGGATCCCCCCTCTGTCTGAAAGGTGCCGCCATGTCGATTACGGTTTTTAAGCGCTACGAAAAAAAGTTCATCCTTGACGAAACCACCATGAACGAGCTGATGCCAGTTCTGCTGGAGCATATGGAGCTGGACAAATTCTGCAAAAACGGGCAGTGCTACCACATTTGCAACCTCTATTACGACACCGCACAAAACGATGTCATTCGGGACTCCCTCCAACATCCTTATTATAAGGAAAAGCTCCGTTTGCGCAGCTATGGCATTCCCCAGAATGACGACACTGTGGTTTTTCTGGAGCTGAAAAAGAAGGTGGCGGGGGAAGTCACCAAACGCCGTGCGAAGCTCCGCTATGGCGAGGCAAAGCGGTTTTTGGCGTATCGAGTCATCCCAGAGCGTTTGGACTACTTGAACCGCCAAATTCTCCGGGAAGTGGCCTATTATCTCTCTCACGCCGACGTGAGCCCCACGGTGTTTCTCTCCTACGACCGAGTGGCGCTTTTTGACAAGCAGGATTCCAGTTTCCGCCTGACCTTTGACTACAACATCCGCACCAGACGTGGCCAGGTTTCCTTTGAGGACTCGACCCCCGCCGCTCCGCTTCTGGAGGATCGCTTCCGGCTGATGGAAGTGAAGGTTTCCACGGCCTATCCCAAATGGTTTGCGGATTTGCTCGGCGAGAAGGGCATCCACCGCCACAGCTTTTCCAAATTCGGCGTGGAGTACAAAACCTACCTCAAAAAACAAGTGCTCAGGAATGGGGAGCTCGACGTATTATCCCATCTCTAACCCTCCATATAAGCCCAAAAATCCCCGGTATGACCCCTAAAAGAGCCATACCGGGGATTTCTACTTGCAGTTTCTACGGAAAAGAGAATTTATTACTGCATTTTGGGGGTCTTGCCCTTGATTGCGGTATCAGTCGGGTCAAAGCCACGGGTACTATGGTCGGGAGCATACAGCTTTCCAACATAGTCGAAGTTATAGCTCAACGTCATCTTGCCGAAGGGCTGGTACTTGGTAACGCTGCTGGAGCTGGTCAAAATAACCTTGATGTTCTCGTTGGCACGAACCAGGTTATAGATGAGCTTGGAATTGACCGCCTGAGCACGCACGCAGTAATGGGTCACGTTGCGTCCCAGCTGGTTATAGATGTAGTTCATCATGGACTCACGGTCGCCTTCTTTTGCGTAGTCCACGGAGTGGAACAGAGCGTTACTGCCCCAGATGTGGGTGGGATACAGGTAGTAATGATAGCTGCCGTTCTCAAACATGAACTTGTGCCAGCCGCTCTTCTTTTTCAGGTTGTAGGTGCCGGAGTGGGTGTCCTCGATGGCCTTGGACATTGCCACAACAAAGCTCTTGCAGGGGATGCAGTAAGATTTGGTGTCGGCGTCGTAGGCCAGAATCGTCACCATATCAATGCTGCGGTTGACGTGAATCTGAAGCTTTTTGGTCTTATAAGCGGAGTTGTAGGAGAACATATCCGTCACGGCGGAGCAGGGATTCTTCTCATCGGTGTTGCGGAAGTAATATTTATACTTCACGCCGCCACGGGTGATGTAATGCCAGCCCGTCACGGCCTTGACTTTACCATCTTTTTTGTCCTTTGCGAAGTAGTAGGTCAGGTAAATGTTGCCGCTCTTGACGTTGATCCACTTTTTGTTTTCCACGGTCTGCTTTTTGCCGTTTTTATAATAATAACGATCCGTGTCAACGCCGGTAAAGAGAACACCGTTCTTAAAAATGCGGCCTTTGTAGCTGAGGGAGTGATAATCTTCCTTCTCGCCGCTGGCATCCCAGACTTCCTGCTTAGAGCCGAGCTTGCCGGTAAAGGCTCCCGTGCTCTTGCCGTTCTTAATCTGATACAGAATCTTGTTGCTCTTATACAAGTAGCCGTTGAAGAGCTTGCCGTCCACATAGCGCAGGCCGGTGCCCGTCTGACGCTGCGTGGTACCCATACCAATGGCGTACCACCATTTGGTAGACATGATACCAGAGAAAGCCTTCGAGCTCTTCACGCCCTTGCTGACCTTGTAGACACGACCCTTTTGGGAATCGCTGTAGTAACCATTGTGCCAGCCGCCAACAAAGAACACCTCACCGATGGGCATTGCCTTTTCCAGCTTGTCATAAATGACATTCTTGTCCATGGCGACATAGTTATCAATGTAGGGATAAGCAGCATAAGCGGGGTCGTTCATGCGGCCAGTGAAATAAGTTGCGTGACCGTTGGCATCGGAGAACCACAGATAGGGGTTGCCCTCCACCCGCAGGAAGCCGTTATAAATTTGGCCGTTGAAGTAACAGATAGAATTTTCCAGACCGACGTAAAGCTCAGAGTTGGGGTCAACAATCATCACGCCGTCCTGCTCGACAATCTGAGGCTGCTCCAGCGTCAGGCGCAGAGCCTGCCCGGACTGCTGCATCTGATAGGTGTTTTGGTTGTTGAGTGTCACCAGATTGACCGTTGCACTGCTGTTTCTGGCCATTTTGCCGTTGTTGGCAGAATCCCACTGACCGTTCTGGAAGTAGTATACACCGGCAAGGAAACGAACCTGATCCACCCACATTTCGGGCAGATTGTAATAGCCCTCAGCGGGAGCGCCGTTTACAAACAGAGAGAAAACGCCATCGGCAATTTCCCATCTCAGGTCTACGAGATTGCCTGCTTCCACCTGAATTTCTTCTGTGGTGTTCTCGCCCTCCACGGCTTCTTCTGCCTGCTCTGCCTCTTCGGATTCCGCAGACTCTTCGGTCAAAGGCTCCTCTACAGGGGTCTCTTCTTCCACGAACTCGTCAACGGGCTCCTGCCATTCGCCCTCCACAGGCTCCTCGGAAGGCTCCTCCTGGACAGGCTCCTGCCATTCGCCCTCCATGGGCGCTTCGCTGGGCTCCTGGATGGGTTCCTCGGAAGGTTCCTCCACCGGTGCTTCCTCCACGAAAGGCTCCCATTCCTCAGCAGGCTGGTCAACAACGGGTTCTTCCAGCCCCTCGGTCATTTCAGCGTCACCCTCGAAGCCCAGAACGTCCTCTTCCTGGAAAGGCTCCGTTTCAGAATCCATCCTCTCAGGTTGGACTGCAAATGCACTGCCCACCATGCTCAACACCATGGAAAAGGCCAGCAGCAGGGCGAGTAGTTTCTTTCTACGACTATGCTTCATTTAGTACCTCCTGTAGAATTTTTATCTTTCGGTTGTAAAGGGAATTGCTTTTCTCTGTAGCGGTTGTATTATAGCATACCACGCAGACCTATGCAAGTATTTTACCAGTAATTTGCAACAATTGTCGGATTTGCAATCCTCTTTGCATATTTTTTCAAAAGAAATACACATATGGGTATCGCTTTCCCTCAAACTTTGTGGTAAACTAAGCGTAGAATGATGCGAAGGAGGAATCATCATGAAGGATTCGAACAGCATGGAAACCCTGCAAAAATGGATTGACGAGAGCAATAACATCGTTTTCTTTGGTGGAGCGGGCGTTTCCACCGAGAGCGGCATCCCCGATTTCCGCAGTCAGGACGGATTATATCATCAGAAATACGACGAACCGCCAGAGAGCATCATCTCTCACAGCTACTTTCAGCGCTGGCCGGAGAAGTTTTACCGCTTTTATAAGGATAAGATGATCGCTCCCAACGCCCGACCTAACGCCGCCCACCTGAAATTGGCGGAGCTGGAACGAGCGGGCAAGCTCAAAGCGGTCATCACTCAGAACATCGACGGTCTGCACGATGACGCAGGAAGCAAAAACGTCCTAGAGCTTCATGGCTCTGTCCGGCGCAATGACTGCGTAACGTGTGGAGCGCACTTTGAGGGCGTGGATATCATCCTCAACGCCAACGGCGTGCCCAGATGTCCCCATTGCGGCGGCATCATTAAGCCTGACGTGGTGCTCTATGAGGAAGCGCTGGACGATACCACCTTGTACCGCTCCATCCACTACATCCGCAACGCCGATTTGCTCATCATTGGCGGTACCTCCCTGGTGGTTTACCCCGCCGCTGGTTTGGTGAATTATTATCGTGGAAAAAAACTGGTGCTCATCAACCTCCAGCCCACCAGCATGGATCACCATGCTGATTTGGTTATCGCTGGCCGTATCGGAGAGGTTCTCAGCCAAATTAAGGTTCGCTGAGGTGGAAGGAGGGGAGCGGTGTTCTCCCTTTTGGCCTTGTTTTCCAGTGTTGGGGCTGGATTTGCCTCTTGTAAAGGTGTTTTCCCTCTTTCCGGCAATTTTCTTCCGGGAGAGGGAAAATTTTTGCCGTTTTTTCAAAAAACTTCTTGACAGGCATTGGAAAGTATAGTATATTAACGCTGTTGTAAAGCGGCGGTGCTTTACAAATTCTTTCGGAGGAGCGATTAACATGAAAGATCCTGCGTTTCGTATGACTATGTTGTTTGACTTTTATGGTGATCTGCTTACCGAGCGTCAGCGTGAGTTCTACGACCTCTATTATAACGAGGACTTCTCCCTTGCCGAGATCGCCGAGAACGCTGGTATCACCCGCCAGGGAGTCCGTGATGTTCTGGTGCGTGCCGAGGCTGTTCTCAACGAGATGGAGGACAAAACCGGCATCGTCGCCCGCTTCCTTGAGGTGCGCCGGGGCTTGAACGCCATTGAAGAATGCGCTGGCAGAATCCAAGCACTCAATGCCTCTGAGCTGCACAGCTCCCAGCTGGAAGCGCTGGTTTCTGAGCTGACTGCAAAAGTGGCTGACTTAAAGGAGTAACCCCACATGGCTTTTGAAGGTTTAACCGAAAAGCTGACATCGGTCTTTAACCGGCTCCGTGGCAAAGGTCACTTGACTGAGAGTGATGTCAAGGAGGCCATGCGTGAGATCCGTCTGGCTCTGCTGGAAGCCGACGTCAGCTATAAGGTCGTCAAAGAGTTTGTCGCTAAGGTGACAGAGCGTGCCATTGGACAGGATGTCATGGAAGCCTTGACTCCCGGCCAGATGGTCGTCAAAATTGTAAACGAAGAACTGACCGCCCTCATGGGTGGTGAAGCAACCGGCATTACCATCAGCCCCAAGCCTCCTACGGTTATCATGATGGTCGGTTTGCAGGGCGCTGGTAAAACCACCAACGCCGCCAAGCTTGCCGCTTATCTCCGCAGCAAGACAGGCCGCAATCCTTTGCTGGCAGCCTGCGACGTATACCGTCCCGCCGCTATCAAGCAGCTGGAAGTGGTCGGTCAGCAGTTGAATATCCCCGTCTTCCAGATGGGACAGATTGACCCCGTTGAAATCGCAAAGCAGGCCGTTGTTTATGCCCGTCAGCATGGCAATGACATCCTGCTGCTGGATACCGCAGGCCGTCTCCATGTTGACGAGACCCTGATGGACGAGCTCAAGCGCATTAAGGAAGCGGTCAACCCCGACGAAATCATGCTGGTCGTCGATGCCATGATTGGTCAGGATGCCGTGAATGCAGCGGTCGCTTTTGACCAGGCTCTGGACATCAGCGGCGTTATGCTGACCAAGCTGGACGGCGATGCCCGTGGTGGTGCAGCCCTTTCCATCCGTGCAACCACCGGTAAGCCCATTAAGTTCTGCGGCGTGGGCGAAAAGCTGGATGCCATCGAGGTTTTCCACCCCGACCGTATGGCTAGCCGAATCCTGGGCATGGGCGACGTTCTGACCCTGATCGAAAACGCTCAGGATCGTCTGGACGAGAAAAAGGCCGAGGATATGGCCAAGAAAATCCGTGCAAACAAGTTTACCTTGCAGGATTTCTATGACCAGCTCCAGGAAACCAAGAAGATGGGCTCCATCTACGACATTCTCCAGAGAATGCCCGGCATGTCCGGCAAGATTGATGAAAGCCAGATCGACGAAAAGGCAATTGGACGCACAGAGGCCATGATTACCTCTATGACCAAGGCCGAGCGGGAAGATCCTTCCATTCTGAACGCCAGCCGTAAGCGTCGTATTGCCGCCGGTTCCGGTACTTCCGTGCAGGAGCTGAACAAGCTGCTCAAGCAGTTCGAAATGATGCAGGCTCTGACCAAGAAGATGACCAGAGGCCGTATTCCCAGAGCCTTGAAGGGCATCATGCAGGGCGGAGATCCCACCGCTATGCCTGATATGAGCGATATGCTCCGTGGCGGCAGAGGCGCTGGCATGGGCGCTCACAGCGCAGGCCGTCAGCGCAAGAACATGAAGCGCAAAAAGAAACGCTGATTTGCGAATATTCTTCGCTTATCATATATAATTATTGCTTATTACTTTTGGAGGTGAATGATAAATGGTTAAGATCAGACTGCGCCGTATGGGCGCTAAGAAGGCTCCTTTCTATCGTATTGTGGTGGCTGACTCCCGTTATCCTCGTGATGGCCGTTTCATTGAGCAGCTGGGTACCTACAACCCCCTGACCGAGCCCGCTGAGATCCAGATCGACGCTGAGCGTGCTCAGGAGTGGATCAAGACCGGCGCTCAGCCCACTGAGACCGTCAAGCGTCTGCTGAAGCAGGCTAACGTCCTGTAATCCTCGGAGGGATACCGAATGAAAGAGCTCTTGACTTATATCGCACAGAACCTCGTTGACCATCCCGAGCAAGTTTCCGTCAACGAGATCGACTGCGACGGTGAGATTGTTCTGGAGCTCCGGGTCGCTCCCGAAGACATGGGCAAGGTGATCGGCCGCCAGGGTCGCATCGCCAAGGAGATCCGTGCAGTGGTGCGCTCCCTTGCACAACGGAACAATACACGAGTCTCCGTGGACATCGTGGACTAAAGCTGATGACAGAGCTGCCTGATAACCAGGTGGCTCTGTTTTTTCCTCATTTTGCTTTTGGATAGAAGGAGAACCATTATGAAGAATCAAATGCTGGAAGTGGGCAAGATTGTCAACACCCACGGCGTTCGAGGCGAATTGAAAATTGAGTCCTGGCTGGATGACCCTTGCTTGTTCGGCGAGCTGGAGGAGCTGGTGGTCAACGGTAAGACCTACGCCATCCAGAGCGCTCGGGTTCAGGGTAAATTCGCTCTGGTCAAGCTGGAGGGGATCCATTCCATCGACGATGCCATGTGTGTGAAAGGACGTGTGGCTTCCGCCGACCGGGAGCAGATTCCGCTGGAAGAAGGCGCACATTTCATCGCCGATCTCATCGGCATGGACGCATTCGACGTGGAAACGGGCGTGGTCTTCGGCCAGGTCAAGGCCATCCATGAATATCCCGCTCAGGATGTGTATGAGGTTCAGGGTGAGAAAACCTATTTGATTCCCGATGTGCCCGTGTTTGTGGAGGGCATCGACGACGAGGCCGACTGTATCCGCTTCCATCTGATGGAGGGTTTGGAACAATGACCGAGATGAAATACCGTTATCGTGTGGATATCATCACGCTTTTCCCTGAAACCACCGGCGACGTGCTCAGTGAGTCCATTTTGGGCCGTGCACAGGAGCGGGATTACCTGAAAATCGAGTGCCACCAGCTCCGGGACTACACCACCAACCGCCAGAATCAGGTGGACGATTACCCCTATGGCGGCGGCCATGGCGCAATCCTCCAGGCAGACCCCCTTTACCGCTGCTGGAAGCACATCTGTGATGAGACCGGCGACCGTGGACATACCATTTTTATGTCTCCCTGCGGTACGACCTTCAATCAGGCCAAGGCCAAGCAGTTGGTCAGCGAATACAACCACCTGATTTTGGTCTGCGGCCACTATGAAGGCATTGACCAGCGCTTTATTGATGAGTGCGTGGATGAGGAAATCAGTCTGGGGGATTTCGTGCTCACCGGCGGAGAGATTGCGGCGATGGCCGTCACCGACGCTGTGTGCCGTATGGTGCCCGGTGTGCTCAGTGATCCGGCGTGCTATGAAAACGAGAGCTATTGGGATAACCTGCTGGAATATCCGCAGTATTCTCGCCCCGCTGTGTGGCACGACCGGGAAGTGCCCCCCATTCTGCTCTCTGGCAATCACGCCGCTGTGGACAAATGGAGACGGAAAATGTCTATTGTCCGCACCAGAGAGCGCCGTCCCGATCTGTTCGCCAAGCTGGATCTTTCTTCCAAGGCTGACAAAAAGCTGATGAAGGAGATTCGGGAAGAGTTTGGGGAGTAAGAGCGTAAACGCTCAAATCGAAAAACACAGGTTCAGACCTTTCATCACGCTTGGTGAGCCGGGTCTGTACCTGTGTTTTGGTTTTTGCTGAATTACTGTGGAATAGTTGGAAAAACAGTCAGAATTCCCAATTATTCCTTGACATATACTTCCACAATCTGGCCGATATACATGGTGTGCCAGTCGTTAGCGGGATACCAGCGCTTGTCAATGGCATCTCCCTCGGTAAGGAATTCTGGTGCCATGGGCTGTGCGTACTGTTTTTTGCAGACCAGAACCAACTCAGACTCTGCTACATAGGGAGCGCCGCATTCAGCGCCTGTCACGGTCAGGTTGCAGGCGGTGAACTTGTTCACGTCACGGCCAGACTTGCTGCCGCAGAAGCGCAGAGCGTCACGGTAATCCTCAGCAAGGAAGCTCAGGGTGAAATACTCCTCGTTGTCCATAAACTGCTTGGTGTGGCGCTGGGGGCGGATGTAGCAGGTGGCCACAGGGTTGCCCCACATAATGCCCACGCCGCCCCAGCTGGCGGTCATGGTGTTGCAGCTTTCCACCGTTCCGGCTGTTACCAGCATCCACTGCTGACCGATGAGGGTAAAGGGGTTTTGGGTCAGTTCCTTGGGGTCGATTTTACGAAACATCTTCATTCCTCCTACAGAAATGTGCAAAAAACGCCGCACCAGAGTTTGATGCAGCGTTTCATGAGTATCAGAATTACTTGGAGAAGCCGAACTTCTTGTTGAAACGGCTGACGCGGCCGCCGGTATCAACCATCTTCTGCTTGCCGGTGAAGAAGGGATGGCACTTAGCGCAAACTTCGACACGGATGTCCTTCTTGGTGGAGCCGGTGGGATAGACAGCACCGCAGGCGCAGCGGATGGTGGTCTGCTGATAGTTAGGATGGATTCCTGCCTTCATGGTGATTTCACCTCGATCAAACAAATTTGCTGGCGTAATGTACAGCTCTATTACTTTACCACGGGGCACCGGAAAAAGCAAGGGGTTTTTTGATTTTTTTCAAGATTTTTTCTTTGCTCACAAAGAAAACGCTTTTCTCCAGGAATTGACACGTTTTGTCAGATTTCTTTGGGGAATTGAGGGTGATTTGTGGAAATACTCGCAAGACTGGCAGCAAGTGATTGACAATTTGGATTTTGGTGATATAATTTCAAATACGTGATATTTTCGAAATTCTCTTTAAAGTGTTAAAGTAATTTTGCGAAAGTACCAACAAATTGATTAGGAGGAAATCAACTATGAAAAAAATCGTTGCTCTTCTGCTGGCTCTGGCCATGACCATGGCTCTGGCTGCTTGCGGTGGCGCTCAGACCGAAGCACCCGCTGCTTCCGCTCAGCCCGAGGCTTCCGCATCCGCTTCTTCTGAGGCTGAGGCTTCTGCATCCGCTTCCGCTGAAGCATCTGCTGAGGCTCCCACCGACACCGGCGACAAGACCTATACCATTGGTATCTGCCAGCTGGTTCAGCATGACGCTCTGGACGCTGCTACCAAGGGCTTCCAGGATGCTCTGACTGAGAAGCTGGGCGACGCTGTCTCTTTCGACCTTCAGAACGCTCAGGGCGACAGCGCTACCTGCTCCACCATCGTCACCGGCTTTGTTGCCAACAACTATGACCTGATTATGGCCAACGCTACCCCCGCTCTCCAGGCTGCTATGTCCGCTACTTCCGAGACTCCCATCCTGGGCACCTCCGTCACCGACTACGCCACCGCTTTGGCTGACGAGTCTATGGATGCTTCTGTGGGTACCGGCATCAACGTCTCCGGCACCTCCGATGGCGTTTCTGCCCAGCTGTATGCCGACCTGGTGAAGGAACTGGTTCCCGATGCCGTCAACGTCTCCGTCCTGTACTGCTCCGCTGAGGCAAACTCCGTCCTCCAGGCTGACCAGTTCGTGGAGGTTATGGAAGGCATGGGTGCTACCTGTACCGTTTACACCTTCTCCGACTCCAACGATATGCAGTCTGTTGTCAACTCTGCAATTGCTGACTGCGACGCTCTGTACATCCCCACCGATAACACCGCCGCTTCCAATATGACCATCGTTGCCAACGCTACCCAGCCCGCTGGCATCCCCGTCATCTGCGGCGAGGAGAATATGACGAAGAATGGCGGCCTGGCTACCGTTTCCATCTCTTACTATGACATCGGTCGTATGTGCGGCGAGCAGGCTTATGACATCCTGGTCAATGGCGCTGACGTTTCCGCTATGCCCATCGGCTATTCCGCAAACCCCGTTAAGGAGTACAACCCCGAGTTTGCTGAGGCCATTGGCTTCACCATCCCCGAGGGCTTCACCGCTGTGGAGTAATCGCTCCTTCCACAAAATAACCCCTCACGCTATCAACTAACGCAACCAACGGCCCGGCAAAGAGGAAAACGCTTTGTCGGGCTTCAATCAATGCACAATGCACAGCGAGCACGCAGGCGTGTTTTCTCGTGCGCTGTGCATTGTGCATTGAAAGATAGAATAAGAAAGGTGTTTTTATGGCTGCATATTTTTCCAAACTAACCCTGGTTTCGCTGCTGAATGCCTGTCCCGGCGGTGTCGCATCGGGTTTAATCTGGGGCATTATGGCTCTGGGCGTGTACCTGACCTTCCGTGTGCTGGATCTGGCCGACCTGACCGTTGACGGCTCCTTTGCTACGGGCGGCGCAGTTTGCATTATGATGGTGCTGGGCGGCGTGAATCCTCAGCTAGCGCTGATTGTCTCCTTCCTCGCCGGTGTGGTCGCCGGTATCATTACCGGTGTTCTTCACACCACGCTGGGCATTCCCGCCATCCTGGCAGGTATCTTGACCCAGATTTCCCTTTACTCCATCAACCTCAACATCATGGGCAAGGCAAACCAGGCCGTCAATGTCAATCAGGTTTCCTTCTATTTCACCTCTAACGCCAAGGTTCTGGGTCGCACCATTCTGCTGGTGGCCGTTGTAGCCGCCGTTGTGATTGCTGCTCTGTATTGGTATCTGGGCACGGAGCAAGGCTCCGCCATTCGTGCCACGGGTACGAACCCCAATATGTCCCGTGCGCAGGGCATCAACACCGAGGGCATGAAGATCATCGGCTTGGCACTCTCCAATGGCCTGGTGGCGCTCTCCGGTGGCATCCTGTCTCAGTATCAGGGCTTTGCTGATGTCAATATGGGTCGTGGCGCTATCGTCATCGGTCTGGCCGCCGTTATCATCGGCGAGGTTCTGGGCAGTCTCTTCGGTAAGCGCCTGAATTTTGCGCTTCGTCTGATGTTCGTTGTGCTGGGCGGCGTGGCCTATTACATTGTTTATGTCTTTGTCCTCTGGCTGAAGTTCCCCGCCGACGATATGAAGCTGCTGACTGCCATCGTTGTAGCAGCCTTCCTTGCTGTTCCTTATTTGAAGAGCAAGAGCGCAAGCTCCTTTGCCCGTGCAGCCAAGGTCTCTGAGGCTGCTATTGCTGACTACAAGAAGGAGGACGACCACAATGCTTGATATCATCAATGTTCGTAAGACCTTCAACCCCGGAACCATCAACGAAAAAAAAGCACTCCAGGGTGTCAACCTCCACCTGGAACCCGGCGATTTCTGCACCATTATCGGCGGCAATGGCGCTGGCAAGTCCACCACCTTGAACGCCGTGGCAGGCGTTTGGCCGGTTGACGAGGGCGCTATCCTCATCGACGGCAAAAACATCACCGGCGTTCCTGAGCATCAGCGAGCCGCTTATCTGGGTCGTGTCTTCCAGGATCCCATGACCGGAACCGCCGCCTCCATGGAGATTGCGGAAAATATGGCGCTGGCTGCTCGGCGTGGTGAAAGGCGAACCCTCCGTTGGGGCATTACCCGCAAGGAAAAGGAAGCGTATCAGGAAAAACTGAAAATGCTGGGTCTGGGATTGGAAGACCGCATGACCACAAAGGTTGGTCTCCTCTCCGGTGGTCAGCGCCAGGCTCTGACCCTGCTGATGGCAACCTTGAAGCATCCCAAGCTGCTGCTGCTGGACGAGCACACCGCCGCTCTGGATCCCAAGACCGCCGCTAAGGTGCTTGAGGTCACGGATACCATCATCCGAGAGAACAACCTCACCGCTTTGATGGTGACGCATAACATGAAGGATGCCATTGCCCACGGCAACCGGCTGATTATGATGCACGAGGGTCGTATCATCCTGAACATCTCCGGCGAGGCCAAGAAAAAGCTGACCGTCGCCGAGCTGCTGGAGCAGTTTGAGCTGGTCTCCGGTGAGGAATTCGCCAGCGATAAGGCCATCCTTGCTTGAGCGTTTACCAGTTTCCAAGTTAAAAAATGAAAAAAGTGAATCGCTTCTTTGAAGTAATTGGGATATGGTGCTTCCATTTTACCTTACTTTGAAGTGATTCACTTTTTTTCTAAAAACTTGGAAACTGGTGTCATTTATAGTTCTGTTCCTTTTGACCTTTTCTGCTATGGATTGTTCTGTACGTTTTGAGATGATTCTTTTTTGCGGAAACGCAAAGTGTCTCGGATTTGACAAACCATCTGCTCTCCTGTATAATTGTGAAAATGGGAAGTTTTTTCCTACATTTTCATGAATAAAAGAGTGATGACTATGAAAGTAATCGTTGTCGGCTGCGGCAAGGTTGGCTATGCTCTGGCGGAAGCCCTGTGCAGCGAAAATCATGACGTGACAGTCATTGACAATAATGAAGAAAAAATCGAACGAATCAGCAATACCTTGGACGTGGCCAGTGTAAAGGGCAACGGCGCAAGCTATCGGGTTTTGCAGGACGCTGGCGTGGAGGACTGTGACGTGCTCATTGCCGCCACCAGCCAAGACGAGGTAAACATGCTTTGCTGCCTCATCGCACGCAAGGCCGCTCAGTGTAAAACCATCGCCCGTGTGCGAGACCCCAATTACTACTCCGAAATTGGTTTCATTCAGGAGGAACTGGGACTCTCCATGGCCATCAACCCGGAGCTTTCTGCCGCCTCGGAATGCTACCATCTGGTGCGTGCGCCCTTTGCCACGGAGTTGGACAGCTTCGCCAAGGACAAGGTGGAAATGATTACCTTTACCCTCCCCAGCACCTCCCCCTGGGTGGGACAGAAGCTGATGAACCTCAAACGCTCCTCTTCCTATCTGCTGGCCATCGTGGTACGCAACCATAAGGCCATGATTCCCAACGGCAACACCGAGTTGGAAAAGGGCGACCGCATTTCTTTGGTGGTGGACAAAACCTATATCCGGGACGCTCTGACTACCGTTGGTCTGAATTATAAGCCTATCAAAAATGTTATCATTGCGGCAGGCGGAAACGTGGGATATTATCTGGCTCAACGGCTGTGTGAGAAGCGAATTCAAGTCACCATCATCGAGCCGAACCGGGAACGCTGCGAGGAATTAACCCATCTTCTTCCCAAGGCGGTGATTGTGCATGGAAACCCCTGCGAAGAGAGGGTGCTTTTGGAAGAGGGATTGGATCAGACCGACGCTTTCTGCGCCCTGATGGGCAGCGACTCGGAGAATATCATGATGAGCCTCTTCGTGAGCAAGTTCTCCAACGCTAAGATTATCACCCGCATCAATAAAATTTCCACCAGTGTCATCGAGGATTTGCCTCTGGGTGCCATCGTCTGCCCCAAGGATCTGACTGCGGAACACATTTTCCGTTATGTCCGAGCCATGGACAGCAGCAAACGCTCCTCCAGCATGGAAACAGTCTACCGTCTGGCGGGCGATCAGGTCGAGGCTCTGGCCTTTAATGTGAGAAGCGAATCCGCCATCACAAACCGCCCCCTGATGAACCTGAGCATCCGCTCCGGGGTTCTGGTCTGCGCCATTATCCGAAACAACCACGTTATCATCCCATCCGGTCGGGACAGCATTCTCCCCGGAGATGATGTGGTGATTGTGAGCACCACCCACGGCATTTATGACCTGCCCGATATTCTCAAGTAACGGGAGGACATCATGAATTATCGCAGTATTATCAATATTTTGGGCTGGATTCTGGGAATTGAAGGCTTATTTATGCTTCTGCCCCTGATTTGCGCCCTGATTTATGGGGAATTTTCGGTTGCACTGGTGTTTGGCGGCTGCGTGGTGCTCTGTGTGGTGCTCTGTGCTGTGCTGACCCGTCAGAAAATCCGCAGCGACCGCTTTTATGCCCGTGAGGGCTATGTCACTGTGGCGCTGGCATGGATTGCCATGTCCCTGGTCGGTGCGCTGCCCTTCACCATCAGCGGCGAGATTCCCAACTATCTGAACGCCTTGTTTGAGATTGTCTCCGGCTTTACCACCACCGGCGCTTCTATCCTCAGCGATGTGGAGGCTCTGAGCCACGGCATGTTGTTTTGGCGCAGCTTTTCCCATTGGGTGGGCGGCATGGGCGTGCTGGTCTTTGTGCTGGCCATTCTTCCGCTGGCGGGCGGCGGCTCCAGCTTCGCCCTGATGCAGGCGGAAAGCCCCGGCCCTTCGGTCTCCAAGCTGGTTCCCCACCTGAAAGCCACCGCTCGTCACCTCTATGGTATTTACTCCGGCATGACCGTGGCGGAAATTGTTCTGCTGCTGCTGGGTCGGATGCCCTGCTTTGATGCCATCTGTCTTTCTCTGGGTACAGCAGGTACGGGCGGCTTTGGCATTCTCAATAGCTCCGTGGGCAGCTACACCACCTATCAGCAGGTTATCATCACCATCTTTATGGTGCTCTTCGGTGTCAACTTCGAGTTCTTTTTCCTGTTGATTGTCCGTGAAATCAACGATGCCATTCACATGGAGGAGGTGCGCTGGTACTTCGGTATTTTCTTCGGTGCCAGCCTGCTGATTGCCATTGACCTCTGCGTGAAACAGGGCAGCGGATTTTTCCATAATTTCCAGCAGTCTGCGTTCCAGGTGGCCAGCGTGATGACCACCACGGGCTATTCCACCTGTGACTTTGATCTATGGCCGCAGTTCTCCAAAATGCTGATGCTGATGATTATGTTTATGGGTGCCTGCGCAGGCAGTACGGGCGGCGGTATGAAGGTCAGTCGAATCCTCATCTATGCAAAGGCCGGCATTCGAGAGGCTCGCTCTCTGATTCGTCCCAGACGGGTCAGCGCCGTGCGGTTGGATGGAAATGCTGTGGACAACGCCACCCTCCGTGGAACGATGATGTTCCTTGCCTGCTATCTGATGATTTATGCCGCCTCTCTGCTGGTCGTGAGCTTGGACTGTGAGGATTTCACCTCCTGCTTTACGGCAGTGGCCGCCACCATCAACAACATCGGCCCCGGCTTCAATCAGGTCGGCCCCACCTGCAACTTCGGCTTTTTCCGTCCTCTGTCCAAGCTGGTGCTCATCTTTGATATGCTGGCCGGACGTTTGGAAATTTTCCCCATGCTCATTCTTCTGTTCCCCTCCACCTGGAAGCGGAAGAGATAATTCCTTTTCCAATTTTGTAAAAAATGGAGGTCTATTATGCCTGATATCACCAAAAACACGGTAATTGGTGAGGTTCTTGCCACCGTTCCTGGCATCAGCGCCGTTTTTGCTGAGGTGGGAATGCACTGCCTGCGCTGCGGCTCCGCTCAGATGGAAACCATCGAGGAAGCCTGCATGGTTCACGGTATTGACGTGGAAATTCTGCTGGACGAAATCGACGCTCACATTGCCTTGCAGGAAGACTTTATGTAAGAGCTTATCGGTGGTAAATAAGCAGCACACCGCACAACTGTCCAATGTGCGTATGACCGCAATGAATCGACCCGGAGAGATGGAAGCTTCTGTCTTTCCGGGTTCTTTTTTCCCTTTGCGTGAAATTTTGATAAATTGCCTCTCTTTCCATCTTGTCAAACCCATCAAAACCGTATATAATACCACTATATTTTATTTGGAGGTTATCCCAATGCCTGAAATCACCAAGAATACCATCATCGGTAAGGTTCTTTCTATTGCTCCCGCTTCCGCTCCCATCTTCATGGCCGCTGGTATGCACTGCCTGTATTGCCCCTCCGCTCAGGGCGAAACCATCGAGGAAGCCTGCATGGTTCACGGCATCGACGCTGATGAGCTGCTGGAAGAGCTGAACGAGTTCCTCGCTAATCAGTAATTTCATCTTCTTCCCGGAGCGGCAACGTTTCCGGGAACTGTTTTTTTCATTGATTGTCCCTTTTGAAGGAGGGGGTTTCCTTGGATTACCACAAATATTCCGAACTCAAATTGACTCCCCGACTGCGAGCCGTGGCGGATTGGGTTCCGCAGGGCGCAAGGCTCTGCGATGTTGGCACCGACCATGCTTATCTTCCAACCGCTTTGACGCTGGAAGGACGTATTTCTCACGCCATCGCTTCGGACATTCGCAAAGGCCCTCTGGAACGAGCCGCCGCCACACTGATTCGCTATGGTTTGACTGCGGAAGCGGTGGAGACCCGGCTTTGTCCCGGCTTGGAGGCCATCCACGCCGGAGAAGGAAACGCCGTGACCATCTGTGGCATGGGTGGAGAAATGATCGTGGGCATTCTGGAAGCGGCTCCCTGGACAAAGGAGGATGTCACCTTGGTGCTGCAACCGCAGCGCTCGCAGGAGGAGCTGCGCCTTTGGCTGAAGGCCAACGGCTACCGCATCCAAAGGGAACGGGTGGTCGCTGAGGGAACCCGCTGGTATACCGTGCTCCTGGCCGAGGGTGGAACGGAAACGCTGGACTATTCTCCCGCTGCCGCTTTGGTGGGACATCCTGACCGCTGGGTGGAGGAGCCCAGCCGCCTGCTCTACCTCCAATCCGTGATGGAGAAGCAAACCAAGCTGCTGGCAAATTTGGAGCGTTCTTCGAAAGAATCCGACGTGGAAAAAAGAGCGCTCACCCAGCAAATCATAGCGGATTTGAGCGGCTGGATTCTCCGGCTGACGAAAGGAAAGGGACAGATATGACAACCGTACATGATATTCTCTGCCTGATGGATGAAAAAGCTCCCTTTTCCATGCAGGAGAGCTGGGATAATTCCGGGTTGCTGGTGGGGCGCCGCAGTGCGGAGGTAAACAGCGTTTTTTTGACGCTGGACATCACACCGGAAACCATTCAGGAGGCCATTGACGCAGGAGCAAACTTGATTGTTTCCCATCATCCGGTCATCTTTGGCAAAATTGCTTCCGCTGTGGAGGACGATTACACCGGAAAACGGGTGCTGATGCTGGCAGAGCATCGAATTGCCGCCATTTGCTGCCACACCTGCTTGGACTCCGTTCCCGGCGGTGTCAACGACGTGCTGGCGGAAAAGTGCGGCATCGTGGGGAGTACCTCGATTTTGGAGCAATCCGGCGTTCACCCCGCTTATGGTCCTTATGGTGTGGGGCGAGTGGGGGAACTGGCCGCTCCGATGGATTTAACGGATTATCTGACTCTGCTGAAACAGTCCCTTGCGCCCAACGGCCTGCGGTATTGGAACGCAAATCGCCTCGTCAAGCGGGTGGCTGTGGGCGGCGGCTCCTGCGGCAGCATGATGGAAGCGGTGCTCGCTCACGGCTGTGACACCTTCGTGACTTCTGATGTCAAATATGACCAGTTCCTGTGCGCCAAGGACGCAGGCTTGAATCTGATTGACGCCGGACATTATCCAACGGAAAATCCCGTCATGGAGCGGGTGGAAAGCTGGCTTCGAGCGGCTTTTCCCGAGTTAAAGGTGACAAAAAGTGCCCTCCATCGTGAGGTGATTTCTTACAGATAAAGGCTTGCGCTCTCCAAAGAGCCGTGCTATAATAACTTTTATCTGTGAGTATGGGCGCTTCCGCCGCCCGACTTTGCTATAATAAATTTCTACCATTTTTCATAAGAAGGGACGAAAATCAAGTATGTCTGGACATTCCAAATGGCATAATATTCAGAAGACCAAGGGCGCAGCTGACGCAAAGCGTTCCGCAGCATTCACCAAGATTGCCCGTGAAATGATTATCGCTGTCAAGCAGGGCGGCTCCGGCGACCCCAAGTACAACTCCGCTCTGGCTACCGTCATTGCCAAGGCAAAGGCTGTCAATATGCCCAAGGACAACATCAAGCGCACCATTGACAAGGCTCTTGCCTCCGGTTCCGGCGACAGCTACGAGCGTCTCCAGTTCGAGGGCTATGGTCCTTCCGGCGTGGCTATCATCGTCGAGGCTCTGACCGATAACCGCAACCGTACTTCCCCCAACATCCGCCACATCTTCGATAAGTACAACGGCAATCTGGGCGCTCAGGGCTGCGTGTCCTGGAACTTCGAGCGCAAGGGCATGATCGTCATCAACAACGAGGACGAGGATCTGGACGAGGATACCGTGATGATGGATGCGCTGGAGGCAGGCGCTGACGATTTGGTCAATGACGGTGATGTTTTCATCGTTTACTGCGCCACTGACGTGCTGGTTCCCGTTTCTGAAGCACTGGAAGCCGCTGGCTATACCTTCGAGTCCGCTGAGGAAGCCATGATTCCCAACGATACCATCAAGCTGACCTCTGACAAGGATATCCGCAACATGGAAAAGATCATCGACCTGCTGGAAGAGGACGACGACGTTCAGAACGTCTGGCACAACTGGGAGCAGGAAGACTGATTGAATTAGTTTTCTACATTGCCCAAAATTGAGTAATTCAAACAACTTTTAATCAAGAATTGTTATCCCCTAAATGATGAGCTATGACAGACAAATCATTTGGGGGAACTGACAGATAGTGAACAAATAACACCCTTTTGCTGATATGCAGAAGGGTGTTTTTTTATGGACACAAGTGAATTTTTAAGCGAATTTGTGTTAAAATGTACCCCCTAACAGTCCGTGCCTCATTTACTACCCCAATATATGCTACAATCTCCCTTGAAAAACTTTAATCCAGTTTGTGAAGAAAAACACCAGTTTCCAAGTTTTTGAAAAATTTTCTCACTTGTGAGATGTGGGGGAAACTTTTTGCAGACGTTTGTGAAGCACTTTGTGCTGCTGTCCTCAATGTATTCCATCCGTTTTATTAACTCAACTATGAATGTCACCGCCTTTCTATGTCAGTGTACCATAAAACTCGGCTGATTCATAGTTTTGTTACTCATGCGTTTGCCCTGCAAAACAACCGAAAAAAGCGTGAAAGCTCTTGAACGGTTGCTTGGGAAGATGTGACAAAGCCAGCTTTGCACAGGCTGTGGATTCCGCTTTTCCGGTTACTGGTAATCGTACAGCAGTTCACATTGACCATAGGGCATATCTTCTTCAAAGTACTTGGCAATGGGAGAGCCTTCCACCACATGGATTTTGGTACCCTCCAGCCCCTCTTCTGTCATCATAATGGATGCGCCAATCTCCGTAACAGAGGACGGGAACCAAATTTCGTCAATGTAGGAATCTGAAAATGCGGAATGGCCGATGTACTCCACGCCCTCTTCGATATAGATGAAATCAGCGGCGGTGAAGGAAAAAGCGCCGGATTCAATGCGCTTGATGTTGGAGGTAACTGTGACCTTTTCCAATTCCTCACCATAACCCATGTCCCAGGAGAAGGCATCCGAGCCAATGGACACCGCATTCTTGGGTGTGGTGGTTTCATGGGCGCTGCCCACATAGGCCACAATGACATCACCGTCCATTTGATAGTCAGTTCCTTCGACCGCTTCGGCGGAAGCAGAAGCCTCGGCGCTTCCCTCCGAGGCGCTGGCCACGGGTTCTTCCTGCTCCTTGGAAGCACTCTGACAGGCCGTCAGCAGAGAAAGCGCCATGCTCAAAGCCAGAATCAGAGCCATCATTTTTTTCCTAGTAGCATTCATATCATTTCCTCCTTTTGTTTGGGCAATAGAAATAATTTCATTTCTTTGATGAATTTTTTAAGATGGATTTTTTAAGATGAACCAAGCGTTTGTTTGTTCGATTTGATTTTCTTTATTATACCAGATCTTCAGTCATAGGACAACTCCTTCCCAGCATAATCATACCCATACGAAAGGAGGAATCCTCATGCACTCTGACCACATCAGTCTGTTCCGAAAAATGACCGCAGGAGCCGCCCTGATTCTCTCTCTGCTTCTCTGCGGCGTAGCAGGACAGTTTCCCGAGGGGATTGACGCTATGGCTCCCCTGGATGGCTCCACGCCGCAGCTGAGAATGGCCTATCTACAAGAGCTGGGCTGGCAGGTCACAAAGGAACGGGAGGACTCCGTACTGCTCCCCGCCGTCTTTGACAGCAGTTACAGCGACTATCTAACCATTCAAGAGCAGTGCGGGTTTGATCTCCGCCCGCTGGCCGGAGAGAACGTCACCCGGTACAGCTACGATATCCTCAACTATCCCACCGGAGAAGAGGGCGTTTTGCTGGATTTGTTGGTCTGGAACGGACAGATTGTGGGTGGAGACGTTCGCACCGGAGACCTGGATGGATTTATGAAAAGCTTGAAAAGAAGCTGAAGGTTGAGGAAAAAAGATTGTCTTTTGTCTGGATTGTTGATACAATGATAATCAGAGCATATCTGTCAATCAGCGGCGAACCTTTATTTGCGGATAGGCTCTTCATTTCACCATCCGATTTTTTACAGAGGAGTATCTCTTATGAAACAGCTTCCAAAGCCCCTCCAGGCACTGATTGCCGCCGTTGTTTTGATTCTGGCCGTTGTTCTCAGCTATATTTCCTATGTTTTGCTCAGTTATCACCGCATTGCCGACCATCAGACACTGGATATCGCTCCTTCTGTCGCCAGCGCAGAGGCAGAAATTGGCCGTAATTACACCATCACCTGCTATAACATCGGGTTTGGAGCCTATCTGCCCGACTACACCTTCTTTATGGATGGCGGAAAGGAATCCCGTGCCCGCAGCGCTGAACTGGTGGAGTATGCGACCCGTGGAGCGGCGGAGGTGATTGCCAAGGAAGCCCCTGACTTTGCTATTTTTGAGGAGGTTGATTTGGACGCTGACCGCAGCTGGCACATCAACCAAGACGCTATGATTGCGGAGTACTTCCCCGGCTGGTCTGAGAGCTTCGCCGTGAATTATGACTCCGCCTATCTGTTCTATCCCTTTACCAATCCCATTGGTAAGAGCAAATCCGGCATTTCCTTTTTCTCTACGGTGGGTATCACCAGCGCTGAACGCCGCAGCCTGCCCATTGACACCGATTTTAACAAGCTGTTCGATCTGGATCGCTGCTATTCCGTCAGCCGGGTTCCTGTGGAAAACGGAAAGGAACTGGTGGTCTATGCCTTCCACCTCTCCGCTTACAGCCCCAACGAAAGCGTTCGCACCGGTCAAATCAAAATGATGCTGGAAGACATGAACGCCGAATACCAGGCGGGTAATTATGTCATCGCTGGCGGCGACCTGAACCGGGACTTGAAGGCGCTGAACGACTCGGATTTGACGCTGGACTGGGCGCATCCCTTTGAGCGGAATCTGCTCCCCGATGGAATTACCCTCGCTTTTGACCAGCTAACCGAAGCGGAACGGGACGCTTTTCCCTCTACCACCCGCAACACCGATATTCCCTATGACCCGGAGCTGAGTTACACCGTCACCATTGACGGCTTCCTGCTCTCGGACAACATCGAGATGCTGTCTCTCCAGGCAATGGACGAGGTGCAGTTTGCTTACGCCGACCACAACCCCGTCAAAATGGAATTCCGGCTGAAATAATCCTGTTTGCAACGTCTGACAAAAAACAAGCAGATAGCAAAAGAGAGGAACCGCTCCCCGTCAAGCAGGCAGGGGGCGGTTCCATTTGACCTGTTTTTTCAATTTTGTGACTGATATCACATTTTTTACCAATTCATTTTGCCGATACATCGTTTTGCTCCTGGGCATACTGTTCTCATTCCACGGAAAGGAGAGATGATTTCTATGATGTCCTGCACCAGCTTTTTGAAGGGAATGGGAATGGGGCTTGCCATTGGCACTACGGTCGGCTCCATGATGCCCAGCAAGCGCTGTATGCGCCGCAAACACACCGCCGCAAAGGCTGTCCGAGCTGTCACCAACGTGATGGATGAACTGGCCGACGCACTTTCTTAAGGCAACACCGCACAAT